>NZ_QFGB01000006.1:0-110738 GCF_004369245.1 Pelotomaculum sp. FP
GCAAAACATATATTGTGCAATTTTTAAGTTTTTCCAAACAAAAATTGTGCAAATTTTGCAGTTTGAATAGAAATTTTAAGCCTAATTATTGTGCAAATCGCTAGGACAAAGATTCTGCAAAATTACAATATACCCATACCCATCCCTCGTCAAAAACCGCCCCAGTGTCGGGCTGTAATACCTGCTCTTGAGATAATACAACCCCGTCTCCTCATCATAATAGTAGCCTGCGTACCTGAAGGGCTGAGAAACACCGGTTGGCGTATTTAAAGGCTTGCCCCAGGGATCGTACTGATATTCGCTACGGGTAGCATTGTTATCACTCACCTCAACTATATCACCGCGTAAATTTTGATAGTAGAAGTAAGGACCGGATGATGGGGTTTTAAAAGTCAATAGGTTGCCATTCGGATCGTAATAGTATTCTCTCCGGATGGTTCCGTCGGCATTGCTTTCGCGTACCAAATTACCAAATACGTCCCAACTGAAATTTGTAACAGTTGCCTGTCCGCTTGTGTAAACGGTTTTACTGCGCCTCAGCCCGTTGTGGTTGTACGTATAGGTGGCCACCAGGCTGTTATCGGCAACCCTATTTACCTGAGTCAGTTGATTTTCCGCATTGTACGCGTAGGTATAAATCCTATCGCTGGTCATGTTCCCGTTGTCATCATAGGTGAATCCGGCGTTGGTAATCTCATTAGCGTTGTTGTAAGTATAGGCGCTGCTGCCTTTGGTTGTTAAATTACCTGCGGCATCGTAAGCATAGTTCTCTCTTAAAACTCCGTTATAAGACCAACTGTTCAACCTGTTATTATTTGTCATAAGTAAAGATGTCTTGGTTGGTTCTACTGGTGACTATTCTAACAATATTGCCGTTGTTATCGTATATAGCTGCATAAGGATCCGCTATAACGTATTTGCTCACACCAGCCATTTGGATAATAGCTAATTATCTTCCTTACCCACTCATAATTGTTATTGTCTTCCACATAAAAGAGCCGCCCGTTTTCATCATAATTATAATAAAGCCCAATATTGTTAGGTAAAAACACCTCACTGAGGATATTATTATTGTACTTGTAACTGGCTGAACCCATTGGAGGTCAGGTTGTTGCCCTTATCCCAGCGGTAACTCCTGGTAATATTAAAGGGGTCTGTGGAAGATGTAACCCTCCCAGCGCCGTCGTATACCCAAGAATAGCTCTTATTCAAATTATCAACGACACTGGTCAGGTTATTGTCGCCATCGTATCCATAATTGAAGTACCTGCCGCCGTCCAGTGTTTTTTTTGTAAGGCGGTTGGCATTGTCATACGTATAGCTAATGTTCTTACCGTTGGGCAATGATATATTTATTAAATGCCCTGAACGATCATAGGTATTAACTGTGTTTTCATCTTTGGGGTCGGTAATAGTTCCGGATTGGTTCAAAGCGTTAGGCGTGAATTGTGTTAAATATGTGTTGTCTGTACTATTTATGCTCCTGGGGTCACGGGAGGCTACCAGGTTGTCCACGGGGTCATACCCGTAATAGGCTGACTTCTGCGTCGGTTCCATGACTTGTATCAGCCGGTTTAAACTATCGTAATAGTAGTATTTATTGTATGAACGGGCGTCTGTGTATTGTGTTTCGTTGCCGGTGTTGTTATTGTAATAATGACGCGTCCGATGTAAAAGACTATCCTCAGTAGCAGTCAGGTAATTACCCTGAGAGTCATAATCGTACTTATCGGTCATGCGAGGGACCAGTTTGACATTGTCGAAACTTGCCGCGCCGGATCCGTTGAGAACGCAGGTTACCCGTCCATATTTGGCTCCCGCCGGAGCGCTTGCCAGACAGCTAAGCCTGGTCCAACCATGGGTACCGGTCAGATAACCCGTCTGAATGCTGCCAATAAGCTGAGATGAATTATTATAATAGTCTATTTTGTAGTAAGCTCCGTTGCCGGCAGCCACATTTGATGTCGCGGCCATCCCGGATAACGTCAACGGCTCACCGGGGTAAACCGGTACATCCTGGTACAATGTCGCCGTACCGCTTGTCGTAAGCGACCATATTTCAGGTGCTGTTGCCCAACTACTATAATAGCCACTTCCACAATACAGTAGTCGCGCGACTGACTGGTACCGTTACCGTACCCGCTGTGAAATCGGCTAATGATTTTGTTGGTCTCGGCACCCGTACTTTGGGAACCGGTTCCCGAACCTATCTGGATAACCCATATTTCCCTTAATTGGAATTTTGGTTGTCCGGTGGTTCTAATACTATTATACGAGGGGTAAAGGCATGTGAAGAACCATCACCCTGCTTAAGTACAACATGTCCGTTACTGTATTCGGTTAAGCTTGTATCAGTAGCCAAGCGCCAGCCAGTACCGAGAACGCCGCTTTCTTTACATATTGAGTTATAAGTGATTCCTTCACTGATGGGAATACCACGGCCAGGAATATAGAATAAGGGTTTATTTACAACCATATTCAAGTTCCAGGTATTGCTCGAAACGCTCCAACCACCACCTAGATTAGCTGTGGTATAATTCCAATATGGGACAACCCCAACACCGTCTGTATAATAGGGAATGTATTCTTCCACACTATTAAGGCTTCCGGTACTGTTGCAACCGCCTGCCAAATAAATCTTATCCCCCAGTAAGAGCGAACCGTAATACGCTCTGGGGCTAAGTACACTGTTCTTGGTTGACCAGATATTGTTTACAGCATCATATTCCTCCACTATGCTAAGGTAGTTGCTTCCGTTATATCCGCCTATAGCATAGACTTTTCCGTTAAAAGCTACTGCTTTCAAAGCATACCTGGCCGTTGGCATACTCAAACCCGTTTGCCATATATTAGTTGTCGGGTTGTATTTTTCGACAATGCTCAATCCTGCGCTGTTTTTCCCTCCTATGGCATATATCAATCCGTTTAGATTGGCTGTACCGAGATCATACCTTGCCGTAGGCATACTCGCTTTAGTGGTCCAGGTATTGGTAGCCGGATTATATTCTTCCACAGTCTTGAGGGAACCCCCGCTGTTGGAACCGCCAATGATATAGATTTTACCATTTGCAACAGTAATTCCAAAACCAGACCTGGCCGTTGGCATGTTTGCTTTACTTGCCCAGGTGTTCGTTGCCGGATCATACTCCTCGACGGTATTTAGATAATTACCGTTAAATCCTCCAACAGCATAGATTTTACCGTTTACAGCAGCAACACCCAAATCTTTCCTGGCAGTTGGCATGGCCACCTTGAGGCTCCATATAAAACCGTCATATTCTTCTACAGTATTAAGATACGTACTGCCATTATAGCCACCAATAGCATATATTTTTCCATTTATATCGATTGTACCCAGGGAACTTCTGGATGTAAGAAAATTCCTTTCGACGGTGTATATATCAGCTACCGGGTCATACACTTCAACCGTATTAAGAGTAGCGCCAATGGCTAAACCACCAATAGCATAAATTTTTCCGTCTACCGTGGTTGCTCCCAAGCCAGCGCGAGCAGTGGGCATAGACGTTTTTATAGACCATTTATTATTAACCGTATCGTATACTTCATTTGTATCCAGGCTTTTAACAGCATCAGCCCCACCTAAAGTATAAATCATGTCACCCACAACCGCTGTTCCAACCCCTGAGCGGGCTGAAGGCATTGCGGTTTTAGTACTCCAGGCGTTTGTTGCAGGATCGTATACTTCTACGGTATTGAGATATTGCCCGTTGTAGCCACCAATTGCGTAAATTTTTCCATTCACTACGGCAACACCCATGCCGGACCTGGCTGTTGGCATAGGCGCTTTAGACGACCACGTGTCAGTTGCTGGGTTATACTCTTCAACATTTCTTAAATAACTCCCGCCATAGCCACCAATACAATATATTTTGCCGTTTACGGCAGCTGCTCCCAATTGTTTTCTCGCTTTGAGCATATTGGCTTTTGCAGTCCATGTATTGGTCACCGGGTCATACATTTCTACCGTATTTTTATAATTATCTTGATAACCGCCAATAGCATAAACCTTTCCTTCAACAGCAACTACGCCCAACCCATCCCGCAAAGTGAGCATGCCTTTTTTAGTACTCCAGGTGTTTGTTACCGGGTTATATTCTTCAACAGAACTTTTATAATTATCTATGCCCTTACCTATGGCATATATTTTTCCGTTAACATCTGCTACTCCCAAGTAACTTCTGGCTGAGGACATGCTCGCTTTAGTGCCCCACCTAGATGTTCCGGGATCATATTCTTCCACCGAGTTTAAAACAGCGTTATTACTCCCGCCAATTGCATAAATCTTTCCGTTAATTTCAGCTAAAGCTAATTTATACCTGCCCGTAGGCATGCCTGTTATAGCGGCCCAGATATCTTTTCCCGGGTCATATTCCTCGACTTTGCTTAAAGTGCTACCATCGTTACTTCTTCCGCCCATGGCATAGAACTTACCACTAACAGCTGTTACACCAAGTCCATACCTTGCCAAAGCCATACTGTTTTTCGTTTGCCAAGTGTTTGTTTGCGGGTTATATACTTCCACAATATTCAGGATATTGTTATTGCTGGCTTGCCCGCCAATTGCATAAATCAGATTGTTGGTTGTAGCCACACCAAATTCATGCCTGGCCGCAGACATGTTCGCCTTGGTGCTCCAGGTGTTTGTTGCCGGGTCGTATACCTCTACGGTACTTAAGTATGTGTTACCGTTATATCCGCCGATAGCGTAAATCTTTCCGTTCAGGGCGATAATTCCAAGACCGCTTCTGGCCGTAGGCATGTTCGCCTTGGCGCTCCAGGTATTTGTTGCTAAATCATACACTTCGACGGTATTTAAGTAAGCATTACCGTTATAGCCTCCTACAGCGTAAATTTTACCGTCCAGGGCGGTGACCCCGAGTGATTGTCTGGCCGTAAGCATACTTGCCTTAGTAGTCCAGGTGTTTGTTTTCTGATCATATTCCTCTACGGTATTAGTGCAGGTAGTACCGTTATATCCACCGACGGCATAGAGCTTTCCGTTAACAGCAGCTGCGCCAAGCGCGAACCTGGCAGTTGGCATGTTTGCTTTTTTGGCCCATGGGCTCACAGTAGGGCTATATTCCTCTGTAATATTCAAATAAGTGCCGTTATAGCCACCCAAAGTATAAATTTTGCCATTCATTGAGGTAATTCCAAAATCTTCTCTATTTAAAGATATTTTTTCCTTGTTAAGTATTGTCCATGAATTTGCATTGGGGTCAAATTCTTCTACGATATCTAGATACCTACTATTGGAGCCACCGATAGCATAAATTTTTCCATTTAATGTTTCAACGCCCAACCCTCTTCTTTCAGTAGGAATACTGGTTTTAGTTATCCAGGTATTGGCCACTGGGTTATATTCATATACATTTTTTTGGAAGCTGCCATTATAGCCGGCAATGGCATACACCTTACCGTTAGTGGCGGTTACTCCCAAGTATCCTCTGGCCGATGGCATGTTCGCTTTGGTACTCCATGTATTAGTTGCAGGATCATATTCTTCCGTGGTATTTAGATAAGTAGATCCATTAAATCCGCCGACGGCATAGAGCTTCCCATTTACAACAGTTAAACCAAAATATCTTCTGGCCGTAGGCATGCTTGCCCTGGTAGCCCAAGTATTGGTTGCCGGGTTATATTCCTCTACAGTATTTATGCAGCTCCCGTTGTATCCACCAACGGCATAGATTTTACCATTCACAGCCGCAACTCCAAGGTTGCTTCTAGCTGTTGGCATGGTCGCTTTGGTACTCCAGGCATTGGTTGCCGGGTTATATTCTTCTACGGTATTAAGGTAATTGGTACCGTTATAGCCGCCAATGGCATAGATCTTCCCGTTAACTGCAGCCGCTCCAAGTCCGGCTCTGGTCGCAGTCATGCTTTGCAATGTCTTCCACTTGTTTGTCGGCAGGCTGTAGGCTTCTATAGTACGCAACCAGCCAGAGTTGTATCCTCCCAAAGCGTATACCTTACCGTTAGCCGCGGCAGCACTTAACCCTTCTCTGGGAGTTAGACAATAAGCTCTCTGTACCCAAATATCCGTATCTGGGCTGTATTCATAAA
This sequence comes from Pelotomaculum sp. FP, assembly GCF_004369245.1. Lineage (NCBI taxonomy): Bacteria > Bacillati > Bacillota > Clostridia > Eubacteriales > Desulfotomaculaceae > Pelotomaculum > Pelotomaculum sp. FP. The sequence goes on from NZ_QFGB01000006.1 coordinate 6,088, forward strand.
CATCTTTTCCGTAGCGATCACTTGCGGTGCTCCCGCATACAATATATATTTTTCCATTAATGGAAGTAATCCCGAAGCTAGCCTTGGCCGTGGGCATACTCGCTTTAGTGGCCCAGGTATTAGTCGCCAGGTTGTATTCTTGCACGGTATTCACAAAACCACTGCCTTGGAGCCACCAATGGCATAAATTTTACCATTTACAACAGCGACTCCAAAATTAGATCTCGCTGTAGGCATACTCGCTTTGGAGCTCCAGGTATTCGTGGCCGGATCATATTCTTCTACATAATTTACTTGGCGACGATCCTTGTAACCTCCGATGGCATAGATCTTACCATTTACAGCTGCAACCCCGAGGCCGGTTCTCCTATTGGACATACCTGCCTTGTTGCTCCAAGTGTTCGTGGCCGGATTATATTCTTCTACATTATTCACATGGTAACTACCGTCAAAACCGCCGATGGCATATATTTTCCCGTTTGTGGCGGCAGTCCCAAGGCCCGACCTGTCAGTGTTTATACTACTTGCAAGGGTGCTTGAACCGGATATGGGATCGTATATTTCCACACTATCAATAACACCAACAAGATTTTGACTATTGAGCTTCTGACCGCCAATAGAATAAATTTTATCGTTTAAAACGGCAGTGCCAAAAAATTCTCTGGCCGTTAGCAAGTTGCCACCGGCATTCCACTCGTCAATAGAGAAAAGGCTATAGTCCCCGTTATCGGAAGTACCGGTTCCTTGCTCCTGCCCTTGCCCGTCGGGGATTTGGATGACGTTATCATTAATAATAATAGGCTCAGCTAAGGCTGACGTGCAGTTTATTTTATCAGACCCATATACTTTTCCTGTTACTGAAGACAACCTGTCGGAAGAAGCTCTTATCCTGTTCTTTAAATCGCTTAAGCTTAAATTCGGATACTTGCTCAAAACCAGGGCGGCTTCTCCAGAGACAAAAGCTGCCGCCTGGGAAGTACCGCCGCTTTCACCATAGCTGTCACCGGGTGTGGCGCTCAAGATGTTTTCACCTGGCGCCGTCACATCAACGGAATTTTGGCCGTAGTTGAAAAAAAGGGAAAGGTTACCTGTCTTGTTTATTGAAGCGACTGAAATTATATTTTCCAAGGTAAAAGCTGCCGGATAGACAGGGCTTTCATCAATATGCTTATAGCTGTTTCCCGCCGCGCAAATAAAGACCAGACCTGATTCCTCCATTGCTTCTTTCAAAGCCGGGTTTTCGCTGGTAGTTCCCCAACTGCAGTTGACAACCTTCGCTCCCATTTGCTTGGCGTAGCCAATGGCGTCAATGATATCGCTGGTATAGGCAACACCGCTATTGAATACCTGTAAGGGCATTATTTTTGCCTTTGGCGATACACCGGCAATCCCTTTTTCATTTCCTTTTTCTGCGGCGATAATGCCGGCGATATGAGTGCCATGCCATTCATCATAATCACGATCAGGGTTATGCACGGAGCAAGTGTCGTCAGCGAAATTCCAGCCGTTGAGATCATCGATATAGCCATTTCCATCGTCGTCGATATTATTGCCCGGTATCTCGGCTATGTTGGTCCAGATGTTATTTTTGAGATCCTCGTGGGAAATATCGATCCCAGTGTCTAGGACCGCTACGATAACATCCTCGCCTTCGGACTGCTGCCAGGCATCAACCGCGTCAATACCTATTGATGTGACAATGGTGTTTTGCTCCTCAACTTCTTCTTCAACCGGATGCTCATATTGATTTGACAGGAGCCACCACTGCTCGCTAAAATGGGGATCATTTACTTGGGCTTGGGTATTATCTATGAGCAAATCTTGAAAGCCTGCCGCTTTGTTTCCAGCCAAGTCTTTGACCGGGCTAACACCCGGAGTGTAACTGATTTTCAGCATATCCCCTGCAGCAACCGGTCTGTTCAGGCTAAGGATTTCCTTACTACCTTTTATGTATACGGACTGAATAACACTTGCTTGGAGACTATCATGCAAGGTAAGTCTAAAATCACCAATAGCCGGTATTGATTCTGGTTTGAGTTGTTCGTCATAATATAAAATAATATTGGATGCATTTAATGCTGCTCCGACTAATACCGGTGAAGTCCTGTCCAATTCCTTGGTTTGTTTCACCGTTTCAATGTTAGAACTGACAGTATTTTCATCTGTAATTGCTGTGTATTCAGCTTTTCTTTCATTAAATCCGGCTGTTTGGTTTCCGAACAGATCCAAAACCGGATTGGTTCCAGGAATATAACTAACCAAAACTATATCCTTTGCTGCTAAGATAGTTTGTAGTGTTAATGTTAATGTGTTTTTCTGGATGCCTACACTTTCAATCGTTATAGCTTGCCCATTATTCACCTGCACTAAATAATCAGCTAAGGAAGGTAAAGAATTAAAATTAAGATTCTCGTTATAAACAAGTTCAATTTTCGCTCCATTAAATGTCATGCTTAATAGTGATGGAGCTACAGTATCGGTTGTAATCTCTTTCGTTGTGTCAGTGGCTAATGGTGTTGTATTCTGTTGATCTGTCTGTTCTGTCCTGATATTTTCGAATATCTACGGTGTATCTTCCGAAGCCACTGTCATCTGGTAGTCTGGCTGTATATACTCAATGTTGGGGTTAGCGCCTTCCTGGTCCACAAGTTTTTTTAAATCACCCAAGGTCATTTTATTATTAGTAATAAATACATCAAAATGTTTATTGTTTGAGTGCATTGCTTGCTTAAAGCTACCATCTGCTTTTAACGCCTTATTGTTTTTAATATTTTTGTCTTTATATTTAATAATAAACCGATTCATCGTCTGGTTAGCAATTTCATCTTGGGGATAAACTTTATCTTCGACCGAAAGCATATGTTCGTTAATAATTTCATCAATCTCAGCTTGGGAGAGGTTATTTTGATTAGTTTCGTTCGTCACCAACTGCAAATCGGTATTTTGTTCTGACTCAATTGTATTTGTATCAATTTGCCCGCTTATCTCTAGCGGAAAATCAGCACTCATGGCAGACTCTTCTGCCACGTTGTTATTGTCTTGTTTAAATATCTCAGTTTTGACCTTTTTAGGCCTGGGTAAATACCTCTCTTCCCAAATATATAAGCCACTGTCATCCATTAAACCATTTTTTAGCATGGATGGCATAAATTGTTTCGGAAAAGTTATTTTGTTCTTGGTAACTATTGGTTTAGTTGCATTCTGTTGTTCGTTCCAAAATTCGCTGTCTAACGTATGTTCTAAATCCTCTTTGGCGATATTGCTTAGATTCTGCTCATTTGCCAATAGAACACTTGGTTGTCCGATATTGTAAGATGCAAAAATTGTTATTGCAAGAAAAATGGATATGCATTTCTTAAATCTTTTTGTAATTAACACTTTAATCCATCCTTTTCTATGATTATTAAGGCCAAGGAGGAAAAGCACAGCACAGCGGAGCCCCGGCCTAAACCACCATTAAGCTATCCTCACATCACTTGAGGAATTCTAATTTCCAGAAATACCCTATCATTTTGCCACAAATCTATATTTAGGCGATGTATACTCGGATAATTATTTTGAATTTAGAAACAATTATTCCACAGCATACAACATATTCCTGTAATTTACATGGAATTATTTGCCGTCAAGATACAGCAATATACGACATATCCAGCAGGTTGTACAAATACTCACGTGAAACATTCTGAAGTGTCCAGAACAATAGCTGACCTTGCCTGGAGCGAACTGCTTAAAGAGGTCCATGTGGCCAAGGTGCTGCAGTACCGTTGCATGGACATCAAGAACGACCACCAAGCATTCTTCTTTTATGATAGCTATGCCTTTCAGGTGCTTCCTAAGGGCGCATGTCTCTGTCCATGCAGGCACATTCATATAACCACTTGGGTACTGTTTTGAGGGGAGGCAGAACAAAGATTATGGTTCTTGGTCAAATGCTAGCTCTCTCCCATTAACAAGCACTATTGCATTAGCAGAAGTATATTTTTGGATATCGTTGGTATTTTTAAATGTTATATTTTTACAAAAAAGAATAATAAGCAATGTATTTACTAATTTAGGAAATACATTGCTTATTATTCATTCTCCCGTACATAAAATAAAGAAATATATATGGAAATACGCAAAAAGAACTACTATACCATGAAAGGGAATCTGGAAACCGGTTCCTTATTTTATTATCGCTACTTTGTTTAGAAACCACATAAGGAGACCATCCGAATAAGGCTAAAGAATACGTAGTTTCTACTTACATATCCAGCAGGCGGCTGTCAGCCCTTACTCAGTTTTTCCTCAAAAACCTCACCACCATCAAAGGGCAAACACACGGTAAACGTAGTACCACTGCCGGGTGCGCTGCTAACCTCGACATTGCCGCCGTGGGCTTCAGCGATAGCCGCGACGATGGCCAGGCCCAGCCCGCTGCCTTTGCTGCAGCTTCTGGAGGTATCGGCGCGCCAAAAACGTTCAAATACATGGTTAAGATGCTCAGCTGCGATACCCTCGCCGGTATTGTGCACCCACAGGCACACGCTCTCATTGCGTACACCTGCGCCCAGCGTAATATTCTCTCCGGACGCTGTGTGCCGCAAGGCGTTATCAACCAGGTTGTTTAATACCTGCCGCATCTTGTCCGGATCCGCCCGCAGGGGGGGCAGGGTTGGACACTGAACTGTTACACGCCGCTGCGGGGCAAGCAACTTAGCCCGTTGGGCCGCATCGGACAGCATGCCGGGTACATCCAGCGCCTGGCGGTGCAGAGGCGCGCCGGCGCCCAAACGGGCCAGGGTCAATAAATCATCAACCAGGCGGCTTAAGCGATCCAGCTCCGTTCTTGCCGCCGTCAGCACACGGGACTGCTCCCGGGGCTCCGCTGCCGCTCCCCGCTTCAGCACATCCAAATAACCTGTCACAACTGTAAGATGAGAGCGCAATTCATGGGAGGCGTCTGCCGCAAACTGACGGACCTGATCGGTGGCTCTCCGCTGGGCGGCAAAAGCGCTCTCCAACTGGTCAAGCATGGAGTTAAAGGCCACAAATAATTCTGTTACCTCATCCCCGCCGGGGGGCACCGCAACGCGGCCGGTCAACCTGTTTCCGGTGACGCCCCTCGCTGTGGCGGCCAGATTGGTCAACGGACGCAGGGCATAGCGGATGACCAGATATATCAGTCCGACCGCTGCCAACAATACCGCCAGGCCGCCGGCAAAAAGCAGCAGGCGCGTCCGCGCCAGTGGGACGTCCACACTAGACATTGAAGCACGGACCTCCAAAGCGCCCTGAACCAGCCCGCTGCTGTTAATAACCGGCGACAGGTAGACCAGCTCTCTCCCTGCCGTACCGGTCCGGATTTGGCTCAGGCTTTTGCCTTTCATTACCGCCGACAGAAGTGAGGGCTGCAGAGGTATCGCGTCTTCCAATGACTGGCTGTTGTTTGCCGACGGTTGGCCGTTTTGATTATATAACCGCACTTCAAGCCCCTGGGCTTCCAGTTCCTGCATCAGCTCGGCAGCAGACGAGTACAGGTCTTCACGCAGCGGGGAGCGCAGACCGGCGCAATACTCCAATAACGGTTCCGCCTGAACACGCAGCTTGGCTTCGGCTATCTCCATTAAATCGGCTTTCAACTCGGCATAGGCCAGCAGGCCGTAGACCAGCAAAAGCAAGGTTAAAACCAAAAGCAGCCCCAGTGCCAGGCGGGCACGCAGGCTGTGCAGATATTGGGGAACATTCACGTCTTCACTTCCTCCAGGACATAGCCCGCGCCCCGTACCGTACTGATCAGCTGTGGTTCACCAAGCTTGCGGCGCAGGTACCCGATATACACCTCAACGACGCTGGCATCCCCTCCAAAGTCATAGCCCCAAACATTTTGCAAGATGGTCTCTTTTGGCAGGACCTGATGCGGATGCTGCATGAACAGGTGGAGGAGAGCAAATTCCGTAGGGGTCAGAGCCAGGCGCAGCTGTCCGCGGTGGGCCTCACGGCGGGAAGGCCACAGGCGTACATCGGAGAATTCAAGCACATCTTTGTTATAAACTTGTCCCCGCCGGCGCAAGAGAGCCTCTAAGCGGGCCAGCAATTCTTCAAAGTGGAACGGCTTGACGAGATAATCATCTGCCCCGGACCTCAAGCCGGCAACCCGGTCAGCCACCTCGTCTTTGGCGGTAAGCATCAGGATGGCCGGGTCTGCCAGTGTGCGAAGCCTCTGGCAGATTTCCGGGCCGGAAGTATCGGGCAGCATCCAATCCAGTATTACCACATCGGGCGGCGCCACCCGGGCACGTTCAAACGCCAGGCCGCCACTGACGGCGCTATCCACGGCATACCCTTCATAGCGTAGTCCCAGGGAAAGAAAATCAATTATCCCGGGGTCATCGTCAACTATTAAGACCCTAAATTTGGGCGCTTCAATAGACACGCTGCTCCCCCCTATGCATTTCATCCAACTATCAAGTACTAACATCTATGTATTCTTCTACAGACTGTAAATTACCTGGTTAATCGTTCAGCCAAAAACAGTTTCTACAGCTGCAGCGCTATGGCATAATGCGGCCGGGTACTTACAATATTGATTCCAAACATGCCAAGGCCTCTCTGGCTGAACTGAAGCCATCTTTTTGACTTAAAAGCTTTTGCAGAAACACAATAAACTGTCCGGAGAGAGGAAGTACTTCCTGCCAGGACAGCTCAAACTGGGACTCATCCTCCACCCAGGTGGTAAAAAGATCGACAGCGGCGACGCCAACTCCAAAAAGGTCGCTGCGCGGCGAAATTTCCCTGCGCAACAGTTTATATGTCTCAGGGCCAGGTATCTTCTTTAAGGAGGGAAGTTCTTTGACTTTTTCAGGCGCCCTCTTTTCGGATCCGACGGCGGCGCTAAATTTATATTGCAACGGGTCAGGACAAAAAACAAACTGAGCCGGATCTAGAAATCTGGCATAGCCAAAATCAATCAGAAATACCTGTTTATCTTTAAGCAACAGGTTGGAGAGACGCACATCCCGGTGGATGACGGCGTTTTCCTTCTGCGCCGGACGGTGCAGCCCATTGAGGATGGAAAGAAGCTGCAAGACGATACCCTTGACCTCTGCCTCGTGAAAACGGCGGCCTATATCAAGGATGGAACTCAAAGGCAGTCCATCGATATGCTCCTGGACAATATAATGGACATCTCCTGCCGTAAAAGCCTCCACAAAACCCGGTACGCGCGGGTGAGCAATCCGTCTGAGAATTTCCGACTCCAGCTGAAAAGGTAAAATACCGGAATTTCGCTCATCCTTGATCAAAGCTTTAATGGCATAGCAGCGCCCTTTGCGCCTGGCTCTGATTACAACCCCATAGCTTCCTTTACCAAGAAAATCTTCTATCTCATAATCTCTGATCCAGGGATGTTCCCTTCAGGAAGAAAAGAGATTACCCAGAAAACCCCTGCGGTGACGACGTTTGTGTGAACTGCTGCCATAGTGATGGCCGTGTGAATATTGAGGCTGGTTGGTATTTTGCGGATAATGCTGCGGAGGCTGTGCCGGAATATTTTGGTTTGGCCTGCCTTTTAATGAAGCGCCGCAACCGGGACAGAAAACCCAGGTGGGATCAGCCTGTTTTCCGCATGAGGGACAGTGCGGATTTTTTGTTGTTGCCGTGCCACAGTGAGGACAGAATTTAGCATCTTCCTGCAGGGATTTCTGACAATTAGGGCAATTCATATAAAAACCTCCTTATTTTTGAATTCCTTAGAATAAATACTCCGCCGGCAAGGGCGCCACTTGACAGGGTTGTCCAGCCTTTTTTCCATTTTAAGTATACCCCGGCCGACTGAAAATTAGCTGAGAATAAGCTAAGAGAATGCTAAGAGATCCTCTCCCCTGATTATTACTGTAGTTTTTAACCACAAAGAAGCCCCGCGTTCAACGCGAAACCTCAAATATGATCAAGAAAGACTAATGCTAAATACCTCGATGACAATCTCTAAGCCGGTCACCTGCTCATGAGTTATATTTTTTACTTACTTTTAGCGATGTTCTCAACCTTCTCGTTAAGGTAAACCCATCTTTCCATCTTCTCATTAAAGTCGTTTTTCCAGATCTTCCTTGTCAATTAATAATTGCTGCAGCAGAACATAGTCGGAAAAGGATTCATTAATTTTAGTCATTAAATTTTTAAGCTTGTCTTCATGCTCAGCAACATCTATTTCCGCATATTCTTTTTACTCATAAAAGGCATACCACCAATTAGGCCGGGCCCTTCAAAAAGGCCCGGCCTAATTACCAAATTATTTTAATTATTTTCCAGTCCACTCTTTTACTTTGTCCTGGTTTGCTTCGACCCACTTGGCAGCAGCCTCTTCAGGCTTCATACCGTTTTCAATGTCCAGCATCACGGCTCCCATGTCGGATGCCTCCCAATGAAATTTGTCCAGCACTGCATACACTTCAGGTTTATCCTTTTGCAAGCCCTTGCGCACAATAGTGTTGATATATTCTTCCCCACCGTAAATATTCTTGGGATCCTCCAAATATTTCAGATCCCACTTGGCAAACTTCCAATGGGGCGTCCAGCCGGTAACTACAATCCAATCCTTATTATCCTCAGCCTTTTTCAGTGCGGCTACCATGCCGGCACTGCTGCTGCTTTGTAATTCATAGTTCAGGTCATAATCCTTAATCGCCGTTTCCGTAGCTATCATAATACCGGCACCCGGCTCAATACCGGTTATTTTACCTGCAAATTTGTCCTTTACACTATTTAATTCCTCAATAGAATTAATCGTCACATATGCCGGTACCACCAGCCCAATCTTGGCCCCCTCTAAATTGGGCCCCAGGTCTTCGATCTTGTCTTTTACGTTTGCATAATAATCCTTGTGAGTAGACGGCAACCATGCTGCAACGATGCCGTCAAAATTGCCTTCCCCCACGCCAAGCCACATGGCAGCAGCATCAACTGCAGTAATTTTTACTTCATAGCCCAAATCTTCCAATACTTTTTTCACGACATTGGTGCTTGCGATCTCAGAATCCCACTGAACGTAGCCAAGTTCTACCTGACCCTTTGCGCCTTGGTCTTGCTGTGACGCCTTCTGCCCGCAACCGGTTACTATCCCGGCCAACAACACTGCTACAGCCAGCAAAACAATCAACTTCAATGCCCTCTTCATTTTTAAAATCCTCCCCTTCGTTTAAATTTATTTATATAAGCACCTAAACACCACAGCCTGCAAAAAAAACATTAATGGCTGGGGTGCTGGGAACTACGATTTTATCTTCCTCTTTTCGCCATAACTTTGGGTAATCCGGTCAAGGATCATGGCCATGATCACAATGGCCAACCCCCCTTCAAAGCCTTTAGCGATATCAAGCCGTGAGATACCGGCCAGCACTTCAGAGCCCAGGCCGCCGGCTCCAATCATAGCGGCAATAACCACCATGGAAAGGGAAAGCATGATGCATTGGTTGATACCTGCCATAATAGTGGGTAATGCCAGAGGTATCTGTACCTTGATAAGCTTTTGCCATTCCGTGGAACCAAAGGCTGTTGCAGCCTCAACCAATTCCAACGGCACTTGCCTGATACCCAGTCCGGTAAGCCGAATACAAGGCGGCATGGCGAACACCACCGTAGCAATCAGACCGGGCACCTGGCCCAAACCGAAGAAAAGTACCGCCGGGATTAGATACACAAAAGACGGCATAGTCTGCATTAAATCCAGTATAGGCATCGTTATTCTGTGCGCCAAATTGCTGCGGGTGGTCAGGATGCCTAATGGTACACCCATTATCAGGGCCAGAACGGTAGCTACAAGGACCAGAGCCAGTGTTTCTACTGAAGGTCTCCATAATTCCATATTATAGATCAAGTAAAGGCCAACCGCAGTACCCAAAGCTGTCTTCCAGTTGGATATAAACCAAACCAGTGCAAAAACCAGGATCACAACCAATATCGGGTGTACGCTTAATATGGCATGTTCAATAACGGTAACAATTTTTTCGATCACCAGCGTTACTAAATCAAAAACCACACCCAAATTATCCTGCGCCCATTGTACGAGTATCTCTACCCACAAACCGATCGGGATTTTAGGTAACACTACCATTCATCCCTCCTTTCCTGACCATTCCTGCCAGCACCGAGCCCTTAACCAAAATCCCCATTAGTTTATTGTCTTCACGGGTTACTGCCACGGGGAACCTGGAATCGGCGATGATCGGAATAATCTCAATAATCGGCGTATCCATATTCACTTTCGGGATATCTTTATAAATAATGTCCATGAAATTTTCTTTTTGTTCTTTTACTAACTGTACCAAGTCTTCGACAAGAACAATCCCGATAAGCTTTCGGTCTCTGGACACTACAAAAATACTGGATATGCCATGCTCTTTCATAAGTCGTAAAGCAACACGTGGACCGTCCTTCAAAGATACGACAGGAACCGGGGCTTTCATGACACCCTCAGCCGTCAGCACCTTGGATCGATCCACGTCTGCGACAAACTTTTCTACATAATCATTGGCCGGATTGGTAAGAATTTCTTCAGCTGTCCCAGTTTGTACTATCGCTCCGTCATTCATTAGAGCAATGCGGTCACCGATTCTCAGTGCTTCATCAAGGTCGTGGGTAACAAAGATAATCGTCTTGTTCAGGGAGTTTTGCAATGATAGCAGCTCTTCTTGCATCTCTTTGCGGATGAGCGGGTCCAGGGCGCTGAAGGCCTCGTCCATGAGGAGAATATCCGGGTCGTTGACAAGCGCCCTGGCCAGTCCTACCCGCTGCTGCATACCTCCACTGAGCTGCGTAGGCATACTGTCTTCCCAGCCTTTCAAGCCCACCACCTCCAGCATTTGCGCTGCCTTTTCCCGGCGCTTTTCCAGGGAAACTCCCTGGATTTCAAGACCGTAAGCCACGTTATTCAATACTGTGCGATGGGGAAATAAGCCGAAACGCTGGAATACCATGCTTATTTTCTTCCTGCGTATTTCTCGCAGCACTTCCGGTTTAGCTTTGGTTAAGTCCTGACCGTCTATGTCAATGGTCCCACTGGTAGGTTCAATGAGGCGATTTAGACACCTCAACAAAGTTGATTTCCCACTGCCCGACAGTCCCATGAGGACGAAGACCTCACCTTTATTCACATGGAAGTTTATATCGAAAACTCCGACTGTCTGACGGGTCTTTCCCATAATCTCACTTTTACTGCAACCCTCCTGGAGCATTTTAAGTGCCTCTTCTGGATGGTCGCCAAATATTTTCACCAGGTCTTTGACTATGATTTGACTCATTCTAGACCTTCTTTCATTATTATTCTTTTGCTGTCCTCCTCCAGCAACTTACTTGTTCATCTTAAGTTGGCAGCTAGTTATATTATATATATATATTTCTTGGCTTGTCCAGGATAAGAAGTTGAGTAATTAAAAAAACCCTGTCAAGGGATTAGTCACCAAGCAGAGTTCATTTTTGGTTATATGCTGGTTCATTTTTTAAGAAAGCCGCAAAGATCGCTCAGTCTGCCAACCACTCCGGCTCCCGCCGGCAGCGCTTCCCGTACGACCTGTTCCCAAGGCGTCCCCTGTACCGGCTCCAGAACGGCGATCACACCCCGGTCATCCGATTTCCGGATCAGCCTGCCGCAACCCTGCTTCAATCTCAGGCCCATTTCCGGATAGTCCACCGCAGTCAGCGGATTGAGCCCTTTTTCTATCGCCTCGTGACGCCTTGCTTCGATCAACGAGTCCCTTGGCGGAAAAGGCAGTCGCCAGACCACAAGGAGAGACAGTGCGGCGCCAGGCACGTCAATTCCCTCCCAGAACCCTGAGCCGACGAGCACCGATGAGACTTCCTCGCGAAACCTGCGGACCAGATATCCCCGTTCGGCGCGATCCTCCCATAGCAACTCAAAGGGTAGCTGGTACTCCTTGAGGCCCTTGCGAAGCTTTCGCACATCGGATGGAGCGCTGGTAAGCACCAATGCCCGCCCTCCAGAAAGCTTGAGCAGTGAAACCAGCCGTTTCAAGGCCAGGGGAAACCAGGTTGCTTCGTCACCTGGAGGCAAGCGCCGGGGCAGATAAATCAAAACTTGCTTCTCAAAATCGAAGGAACTATCTACAGACGAGCCCGACGGCTCCTCTAAACCAAGAGTGCGCGCGAAGTAACTGAAATCGCCTCCGGCGCTTAAGGTTGCGGAGGAAAACACTACAGGAATTTTTTTTGCAAAGAGGCGTGTCCTTAACAGCCCGCTTAAGTCCCTGGGCACAACCCAGAAGCTCCTGTCCACCCGGTCAACCCAGACGATGGCCTCTTGACCCCTATTACGGTAAAATCTGGCAAGCGCCGCCGTCGTCCGCTCAATTCTGGCTTCAAACGCCTGCAGCTGAGCGGTGGATAGTGACTCGAGGTGCAGCTCCTGTTCGTACTGCAACTCTACGTATAAGACATCCAGAGCCCGCCGCAAGGCGCCGGCCGCTTCAAGCAACTCATCGCCTACCTGGACGGCAAGCCTGTCCGTTCCCTCATCCTGGCTCGCCGCCTCGTAAAGCGTCTTGAAGAACTTGGCGGTGGCGCTTCTCATGGCAAAAGTAATGGAAACCAGGGAGGTCCTGGCTCCCTGGATTTGCTCGAGCAGGGAAAGCATGCTGTCGATGTCCTCCTTGACCACCTGCTGGCCGGCCCTCATCGCTGCCGGAAGCATCACTTTGTGCCCTTCGTCAAGAATTACCGCTGCATAGTCTGGCAGGAGAGGCAGCTTACCGTCAGCGATTCGTTCGTCACGCGTCCACAGATCTTCAAAAAATATGCCGTGGTCACAGACGATCAGATCCCGGGCCGGCCGGTAATGCTCTCTTGCCTTGACAAGCTTGCAAAAGCCCCGTGAAGAACATACCTCGCAAGACTCGGTCTCGTCCCAGGCGATTTGCGCCCACACCCGGTCGGATACTTGCGGCATCTCGGAGCGTTCACCCCGCTTGGTCACCTCGGCCCAGCGCACAACTTCTTCAAGCGCTCTGCCTGGTTGTCCCAGGGGCTGGTTTACAAGCCGGTTAACTCTTTCATCACAGATATACTGGCGCGGATCCTTTGCCATGCGGACATCAAGGTCCAAGTTGAGCAGGCGCGACAGCGTTTCGATATCTCCTCCGGACCCGACAAGCTGTTCCTGGAGCGCCGTTGAAGCGCATGCAATCACCACAGGCTTGCCGGTAAAGCGGGCGTAGGATATGGCCGTCAGCAAGTAGGCAAAAGTCTTGCCGGTACCGAGTCCGGCCTCCGCGAAGTGTACCTTCCGCCTGCACACAGCGTCGGCAAGCTGAAAAGCCGTGAAGATTTGTTCCTCACGGATTTCATAGCCATGGTCCGGCAGGACATCGTAGAACACATGTCCGATCCACCCGGCAAGCCTGGCCGGAAATTCATCTTTGCTGTGGTACTCAAAAGGCGCTTTGGGTCTGAAAATAGCGCACAAAGAAAAGCCCGCCTTCCAACGTTTTAAGGCTATGATGCCGAACGATATTACTTCGCTGCAACGGTCAATTATCCCTCTACTGTGAAATCAAATATAAGTTCCCGTACAGTGTGTCATACGCTGATCAGCAGTTGCTGTCTTTCCCACTGCTTGCTTTCTACTACCATTTTTTCCTTTTTTGGCTTCATTCAACCGGTTCCAGTTGATACAAATAATCAGGCCAAGATACAAAAATGATTAAAGGAGCTATCGCTGCTAAAGCGATAACCCCTCCTTCATCTCACATCTCTATGTTGTTTGCTGTTGCGTTACAGGTATATTTTTCTTTGTTATAGCAATATCGTATAAAACTTTAACAAGGTAACCGAACAACAGCATATTCAGAAGTGAAGTGATTACCAGCGCGGGACTATAAGGCGCTGCATGGACTCCTTTACTCGTCCAATAGAGAATATAATGGGTATTCATATAAACGGTAGCGCTGAACCCGGCAGATAACAGGAGCAGCCTCTTATCCTTAAGATAGATGAAAGCCAGAATTGACAGAGCCACCGCCGGGAACAAATACCGCTCGTGAATCCTTGAAGAAAAAGTGAACACGCCTGCTATTTGGAGCAGCGCTGCTGCGGCTATGAACAGCCGGCTATTCCCTTTTATGTAAATAAGCCACGAAAATATTGTGATCATGACAATAAAAATCATACCCCAGCTATGGTAGCTGAATAAAAACAGGGTGGATATATCCCTGGTATAGTTCGCTCCAAGTAAACTGAAAAAATTGAAGGCGTTTACAGAGGCGTAGGGATACTTTGCCAGAGTATCGGAAAAGAGCTGAAAAATCCACATGGCGCCCTGGCTCAGGGCAAATGGCAGGACAATGAGCACGGCCGTGCTCAAGGCGATGGCTGCCGCCGACGCAAAGCTTTTCAAGTTTTTTTGTCTAACCAGCTCAAAGAATAGTACGGGAAGGAAGATAATCCCCTGCGGCTTCATCAGTACGGCGGCGGCAAATAGAGCCGCTGCGAGGCCGGTTTTCTTTTCTGCCAACAGAAATATTGCAGCAGTGACGATAAGGGTGAAGAAGGAATCCACCTGCCCCCAGAAGGTTGAATTGATCAAAACAGCCGGGTTGAAAACATAAAATGAGGCTGCCAGGACGCTGATTTCCGCAGACAGATATTTTCTGGCCAGCTTGTAAATGAGGAATGACGTGGCTATATCGGCCACTATTGACGGCAGCTTTAACAGCAGGGTGAAATATGGACTCAACGCAGTAATGCCGGCAAGCTTGCCGATTAAATACAATACATACATATACAAGGGCGGGTAGTCGATTGACCTGGAGGCGGCATAAACTTGAAAGAGATTATGCGCGGCGGCAGTCGCCCAATTCCTGAAGAGACTAAGATCAAAAGGATGCCCGTCCATCAAGGTGGCGGAGGAAACGCGCAAAAGCAACCCCAAACACAATATAGTCAGTATTAATATTTTCTCATTGCCGGGATGGACTTCCAGCTTTTTATAGGTGATAAGATAATAAGCTGCCATAAACAACCCTAAAAAAATGACGGAATAGGCGATTAATTGAGGAGCGTAATCAGTCCCCCCGCCTGTATTTCCTCCTCCCACGCGTCCACCGGAAGGCTCAAAAGGCCGCTGGATTGCATTCCGCTCCGGGGACTGGCCTCGAGGTGTTTTATTGGTCATCTCAGGCTGCTGGTTTCTATCAACAGGTTGGGAATTTCGAGGAGCGGCAATGTTTTGGTTCGGAGCGGCGTTGCTATGATCATTCGATACCGCGTAGACGCATAAAATTCCTGCCGCCGCCAGTATCAAAACCAGGCTTATTCTAAATATGTTTGTTTTGATTTTCAAGAAATTTCACCACTTGCTTTCCGGTTTTCTGAAAATACCCAAAGCCGGTTTCCTATATAATTGACAACCAGGCCGCCCCCTGTTGCTATAAACTTGCTAAGCCAAAGACTCAACTGATTTTCATCATGCAAAACGGCCAGCAGGCCGAGTGACACCAGCAAGGACAGCCCGTTCACGATGATAAAACTCCCGGCCTCCAAGGCGTTAGCTTTCCTTACAACCCGGAAGGTCCACCTTCGATTGAGAAAATAACTATTCACAATACCGGCCACATAAGCCAGCGCCTGGGCCAGTAGATATGGAATCCCGCCTAAAGTCAGAAGAAAAAAGGCGGTAAAATCTATAGCCGTATTTCCTAACCCTACCGTGCAAAAACGCAAGAACCGGGCAGCTCTATGCTTGTTTGCGAACACGCCAGGTCACTCCCTTAAGCTTTGAACTATCAGCTTTTTCCTGATTCCGAAGAATATACAGCGGGCGGTTTTTGGTTTCATCATAGATTCTGCCGACATACTCCCCGAGGATCCCCAAAATGATCAGGATTACACCGTTGAGCAACAGCAGGCAGGCTATTAACGATGACCATCCGGCGACCGTGTTGTTCGTAAATAATCTTTGGCCCAAAGAGATCATCAGGTAGATAAAACTTGCCAGCGAAATTATAAAACCTAGATATGTGGCCAACTTCAACGGTTTATAAGAAAAAGAAGTGATCCCGTCCATCGAGAAGCGAAGCATTTTCTTCAGCGGGTATTTGGTCTCTCCGGCAAATCGTTCTTCCCGGACATACTCAACGGCTGCAGAACGAAAACCCACCCAACTGACCAGCCCGCGCACAAATCGATTTTTCTCCCGAATGCTGCGCATGGCGTCGCACACTTTCCGGTCAATCAGGCGAAAGTCGCCGGTATCAAGCGGAATATCCACTTCTGTCAGCACGCGCAGAGTACGATAGAACAAAGCCGCGGTCCATTTTTTGAACAGTGTCTCCCCTTTACGTTTTGAACGTTGCGCGTAGACGATATCATAGCCTTCCCGCCATTTGTCAATCATTTGCGGGATTAGCTCGGGCGGATCCTGCAAATCGGCGTCGATAATCACAATGGCGTCCCCGCAGGCATAATCCATGCCAGCGGTGATCGCTATTTGATGCCCGAAATTACGAGAGAAATCTAAGAGCTTAACACAATTGTCCGATTCAGCCAGGCCTTCTATAATTTCTGCCGTCCGGTCCCGGCTGCCGTCGTTGACAAACAGCAATTCATACGGCTCGCCGATTACCTGCATGACTCGTGTCAGCCTGCGGTAGGTTTCATGTACAACGGCCTCTTCGTTAAAGACCGGTATGATTATGGAATAGCAAACGTTTCTTGTCATCAATCTCATCCTCGTTAAATATTTTGCCAAGGCGAGTCAGGGGACGGTTCTCTGTCTCATTCATCCCCTTTAGGTTTTTAAAGAGTTACCTCATATAATACGTTTTCGTTCCCCCTGCCCATAGGACCACTACTCTGGGAAGAGCCTGTTTGCCAATCTTCCCTTGGCACCTCCGTACTGTTGGCCCGGATCCACTCCATCACTTCGTTCGAGCCGCCTCTGCCGCCGGAACCGGAGCCCGACGGAATCAAGAAGTATTTCACTTCCTTGTTGGCCACCATTTGCTGCAGCTTCTCGACCGTGAGAATGGGGTCCGAACCACTATATCCCCCCATAGCTATGACCGCTTTGCCGGTTTCAATGATATAAGACTCGGCCGTGGAGGCCTCGGTGGTGGCAAACAGGATAGTTTCCCCCGTATTATTCCTGGTCACATATTCAAGTAATTTATCGTTAACACTTAAACCCTGCCTCCCACCGTTGCCCTGTCTTTGGCTGAAGCCCTGTTGGCTGGGGCCGGCTTGAGGCAGATGGCTGTTGTCGCCATAGAGAAGCGGCGTAGCCGACCAGTAAAGTGGCGCCACCAGCAGTACCAGCATCCCGGCCATGGCCGTCAGCTTTTGTTTTTTGGATACCAGGACTAAGACCAGTGCCAGTCCAAGGCCTGCGGCTCCGATGCCGATGGACCAGCCTGCACCGATTTGCTTTTGGTAGGGCTGCAGTATATACAGTTCAAAAGCTGTTGTCACCAGAATACCCGCCGGTAAAAGCCACTTTTTCCAGCCTGCCCGGTCACGATAGTGGTTCCAAAGCTCAACCCAGCCTCCTCCGGCGAGCGCCGCAATAGGTGGGGCAAGCATGATCATGTAATAGTGATGGAAAAAGCCCGCTACGCTGAAAAACACCATTCCCGGGATTAACCAGGCCAGCCAGAACAATGTCTCTTTTTCTTTGTCCGTAAGCTCTCTTCTCCGGCGCAAGCCTGCCAGCAAGCCTGTGCAGGCGAACGCTACAAAGGGCAGCAGCCAGCTGATTTGTCCGGAAAGCGCGGATTGGAACAGGCGCAATGGACCGGCCTGGCCGGTACCAAACATACCGCCGCCCCCTTCGGGCATTTGACCCGGTCTTCCATTACCCTTACCCTCTGGGTCATAGCCTTGCGGACCGTTGTTACCAGCTTGACGCGGCTGCCCATTGGGCATGTTGCTCCCGTCCTGTGGTGGCTGCTGGTTGGACATGTTGTTTCCCTTCTGTGGCATTTGCTGCCCGCCAGGCGCGCTGTTTCCATCCTGCGGAGCCTGCTGCACTTGCTGCTGGCTGGACGTATTGTTTTCGTCCTGCTGCATTTGCTGCCGGTCCGGTTTTGTGCCCCCGTCCTGCTGCCTTTGCCCTTGCTCCGGAGCAGCGCCACCTGTGCCCATGCCACCCCTGCTCATTCCCTTCAGGCGCTGGATCCCGTTATAGCCGAAGGCCAGCTCCAATACGGAATTCGTTTTGCTGCCTCCGATATATGGGCGGTTTTCTTGAGGGACAAGCTCTACGGCAACAGCATAGGACACGGACACTCCGACCAGGACAACTGTTGCCGCCGCAAGGATAGCCAGTTTCTTTTTCCAGGCGCCCTTGAATGCAAACAGGTACAATAAGTAAAAAGCCGGTACGACCATGTAAGCTTGCAGCATTTTCATATTAAAGCCGACACCAATCATGGCAAAGGCTCCAAGCAACCAGGGCAGTTTCTGATTGCGAATCCCCCGGAACAACATCCAGGCAGCGACAAGGAGCGTAAATACCAATAAACTGTCTATATTATTAGTACGGCTCACCGCGACGGCAATCGGGGTACAGGCTATAATCAAGCTCGCGAGCCGGGCAGCCGTTTGACCGAAGGTCGGTTTGACCAAAATATACATCAGCAAAACGGAGCCGACACCGGCCAAAGCCTGCGGGAGAATTACGCTCCAACCATGCACCCCAAAGACATAGGCGAATACTGTCTGGACCCAAAACGTGACCGGTGGTTTATCCACCGTAACGTACCCGGCCGGATCAAGAGAAGCGTAGAAAAAATTGTGCCAGTTTTGCAGCATACTGGTTACGGCCGCAGTGTAATAGGCATTGGCGTACTGCTCCTGCCAGATGTTGAAAATATTTAAGAAAGCGGCTAGCAAGGCAATGCCTATCAGGAGCCAGTCTAAGCTTCGGCCTTGTTCCAGTCTCATGGTCATGTCCCCCCACTTAATTCCTCATGTCCATTTATACGATGAATAACCCATCGTAATATACGTGCCTTATATCACAATAATAACCAATTTAGCTGAATTGACACTTAACAGCAACTGAATATTAATTGAGAGCCAGCTGAATATACGCTGAAAACAAAGCCCTGTTTTTTGATGATGCAGGAGGTTTCCTGCCGCAAACAGCAAAACGGCATTCACGCACTGGTAAACCGTGCATAAGTGCCGTCACTAAAGTTGTCGATATAGACAAAAAATATATTTTTAAAATAACTAACTGTTGGCTTTCCTTTTAGCAAAGGAAAGGATCCCACCCAAAGCAATACCCAAGGCAGCCGCCGCCAAAACCCTGTACACAGGTGGAAGCATAAATACAATGGTATGCGCGGGTACCCAGAAGAAAGGTAATGTTTTGGCATAAACAAATTTAATAAGATTATCAAGGTTCATGTTTTTAATAACTTCATCTACAGTCGGTTTGGCGCCACCGGCAAAAGACAAATCTATATACGTATCTGTGAACCTGTGAACACCCATCAACGTTACTCCGAAGGTAATGTTCATAATTAAACTTGTAAAAAATGCTGATACGATTTGATAGCCGTTGCCAGGCAAAAGCCCATTTGCTAATGCTGCAGTAACACCAGCATTAAAAATTGTAAATGAAAGCGTAATTCCCATACCAAAAATACCCCAAAGGATCGATTTATAGATGGCGCCTTTCGGTTTAACCCATTCACCGGTTACAATTCGCGCGCCCAACCAGTCACCCATTGAGGCTAAGATAAAAAACTTAATAAAGCCCATGGAATAAGGATGTGCTGTCGTTAGTGTTACAAAAACAGCATGAGTTGACGGATAGATTAATAATGCTGCAATGACCGCCAGTATCGCTAACCAAATAATATCCCCTATATTCAATCCCTTTTTCATTGTTACCACTCCCAAACAAATACTGCCAAGATTCTTTCTCGCAATAAATTCATAACTCATCTCACAAATGAACTATTGTAATAGGGCTCATTAGTATTATAGTTTATCTTTAATACTATTAGGAGCCCGTTATTTGATAAATAAAATTGCAGGTCCACCTCCCCATCCTGCTAGCAAATTTATCCTGACGTTAATAAATAAGCAAGTTATATGCCAGCAAAGGCTTTTGGCTACTACATAAACCATACATCCTGAAATCCTGAGTATCTATCAATAACGGGGGCCTTGCCAATCACTCCATGCCGGAACTAATAAAACCAACAAAAATTTATGTGTATAATTTTTTAACACCTTCAGTGCCTGGTCATTATTTGTACAATTAATTGTACTGAGCTTATGGACTCACAATACACAAGGGAATTTTATACGGCCGGCTTCCTGTGACGCCGGCGCACACTGCTATCAATCGGGCGCTTTGTCCTTCTTTACTCCAGGCATCTTAAGGAGTGACCCTACCTGTTTACTCCCCTATACAAAGGGTCCCCCGTAATACTTGTCAAGTTATAAGCGCAAAACGGGATGATGCGCCTATCCGGACTCACCACATGTATATAGCACTCCTGCAACCTGGTCAAATCAAGATTCCAGGCATCCTGAAATGCCATACCGGATACAGCCAAGGTATACAGGGCTCTGCGTTCCAAAAACTCATCAAAAGATCCGGGCGCCGCATACCTGGAAATCACCCACTTGGGTTCCGGCGCGCTGCTCCATTGACGGGCCACATACTCTCTGGCTTTTTTCGAATCCCCGGCCGGCTTTTGCTCCGTGGAACTACTGCAGCAGCAGTTTTGTGTCTTTGGCAATACCTTGAGCGTGCCGTCGGGTTGCAAAAGGAAGCTGGCATTGAAGGAACAATAGGAGTTTTCAGCCGTACCCGGTCTAAAGTCTTCCACCTTCATCTGTCCACCGGTCTGTTCTTCGATCGCGCGCAACACATCTGGTATCGTTATGCGCTCGTTTTTCTTTTCTCCATACCTGCCAAAATAACTGACCGGCTGGAAATGAACTCCCCGTATATGTGGCATGTTTTCTATAGCAAAGCGGATGATCGGACCGATTTCATTTTCGTTCAAGCCGGGCACGAGGGTGGGGACCAAAACCACCCCCAGGCCCGCGTCAATGCAGTTTTCGATGGTCTGAAGCTTGGTTTCGAGCAACTTGCGGCCTCGTAAAGCGAAATAAGGCTCATCGCTCATTGCATCAAATTGCAAAAACACACAATTAAGTCCCGCCTTTTGCAGCGTTTCTACATAGGCAGGCTCTTCGGCAAGGCGCAATCCATTGGTATTGAGCTGAAAGAAAGAAAAACCTTTTTCCTTGCCCAAACGGATGATGTCTGCGATGTCATCACGCAATGAAGGCTCGCCGCCGGATAATTGGATGTTAAAAGGTCCGCCGCAGCGCATCAAGGTATCATACCACGCGCCAATCTCCTCCAATGACGGGTCCGGGGCGGCGTTTTCCTGCGAGGAAGCAAAACAGACCGGGCACAAAAGATTGCATCTGTTGGTAATCTCAAGCAATACGCAACAGGTATTCTGACGATGGCCGGGACAAATGCCGCAATCATAAGGGCAGCCCTTGTCCACTTTTGTGATGCAGCTGACAGAGGGAGAAGGCTGTCTGATAAGCTCCCATGATTTATAGTCAGGAGGACCGTTCCAGATGATAGTTTTATAATCACCATGTTGCGGGCAGGTTTTTTCCAAATAAACTTTAGCGCCATATTTGACCTTTTGCGCCGGAATACGCGAAAGGCAAACCGGGCAAAGGCTTTCTGTTTCCCCCAACACGATCTTTTCGGGAAAATACGGGCATTGAGACTGGATGCACTTTTGATTATTCATAAACTGGCTGCAGATGTAGCGGCTACGACCATTATTATCAAACTCTTTGATGTTTCGTTTGGCCGTTTCAATTGAAATCATCGCATCCCGTTTACAACACCTTGGTCCACCAAATCGACTGATTTCTAATAGCGCCAAAGCTGTCAGGCGGTTGGCAGCACCTCTTTCCTCCTTGGAATAAGGAGTTACCTGATGGATGATAGAATAAGCGACTCCCACGCCGACCCCGGCCCCACAGGCGCCATGAGTCCCGCATACCCCGCCTTTAATGTCTTTACCCCGCTTTATGGCTTCTTTTATTGCCTGCGCTTGTTTGTCTTTTACTGAATTGCCGTATGCAGTCACCAACACTGCAGCAACGATACTGTGATATTCCGGGCCATGCATGTGCAAACCAGGCAGTTTAAAAATCTGTAAGGCAATTTCTACAGGATCTGTTAAATTTGTAGCAACACATACCCGCTCCACAACATCAAGAATTTTTTCTCTATGACACTCATCACAAATATAATGACCATTTACACATATAGTATTGGACTGTTCTTCCTTACCGCAAATCACGCATTTAACATCTATAGCAGAATCAGCATTATAAAATAATTCTCCCCCGCATACCAAACAACCGGATGCATGATCAGTATTACAGCTACAAATAATCTCCTTTTGCATTTTTACATCTTTCATCACTCTCTAAACACCCTTTGTTGAAACAGATAAAAAATAGCCCGGTTTGGCAAACTTGGCATGGCGCCATTGCTTGCAATCAAATAGATTCTCCAGGCTCCCATATTCCCAAATCGCCCTAATGGCAAATTCCGTGAAGGCTTTGGAGCAATCAATAAATTGAATACCCGAAAACCCGCATTGCTTTAACAATTCCACCCATTGGTCTTGCATCATCAAACTGACGTCCAGCGTATCCAGTCTCGTGGTTTGCGGTTTCCGGCGCACATATAAATCGGATATTAAGACCTTGCCGCCGGAAATCAAAAGCCGGTTACACTCTTCTAAAACATGTTGAGCCGGCATCACGGAAAGACTGCATTCACAAATCACGGCATCAAAAGAGCCCGCATCAAATGGCAGTTCAGTTCCATCAGCGACCTGCAAATACGCATCAGGGTATTTGATACGGCCTTTTTCGATCAGTTTTTGAGAACTATCCACGCCTATTGCCTGAAAACCAAGCTTGTTCAATTCAGACACCGTACTTCCCAAACCACAGCCAATATCAAGTATTCTCGCCCTGTTTTCCAGTGCCGCCAATTCCAGCAATTGTCCGGTAAGCTGCAATCCGCCCGGCCTCATGGCGCCTTGCGGCATTTGCATCCAGGTATTGCTTTCATATTTATTCATGGGCTGCCCCCCAAAAAATTTGTGTAGATGAGGCTGTTTTATGGATGGATACTTCAAATAAAGTCATGCTCCTGCAAAATTTCCAGGCATTTTTCTGTGGTTTGCAAAAGAGCATCATTGCATATCCAGGCAGGCTGGCCTCCCGGACCCAGTAGATCGACACAGTTGACTCCGCCGAAATGAGCATCAAACCAATCCACCAGTTCCGCACATACTTTCCGCAAGGTTTCCTGATCGAAATCATATAGGGCCAGCGCGCAAACTCCTCCTGATAAAACACCGCAAGTATGCTGCGCATACATGCCATAACACAACCCGCGTATTGACTGCACCAAATCAGCGTTTTCCTTTCCCTGCGGCTCCAACCCCACAAGGACAAGTATCATCTGCGCACAACAAAAGCCTTGCATTTTCAGTTCCACGATGCGCTGTTGTACCGAATCCATTACAGACTTTCCTCCCTGAAAAGCTATATTATTTATCTTCCAATTCTCTTTCTATCTGCTGCATTTTACCCATCACAACCTCTTCCGGGATATAAACAAGCTTGCACACCGGGCATGTTGGAAATTGATGCGTCATCCTGTGACCAAGGTATTCAAGATTGATACTTGTCAGCTCCAGTTCCCTATTGCACTTCGTGCAAATGAGTTTGTCCGGCTCCATCACCACATCACTCTCCTTCTATGTTCAGCCTGTGGCAATACGCGTTAATAATTCTATAGGCCCCTTCCTCAACTTGATAAATCACCCAGTATGTCATAACACCCTGCCTTTGATGACCGATATAATAGCCCTTTGCAGGATTAAAAATTTTGTTGCCTGAAGACTCGCAGTATTCTATTGTTTCACGTATATCGTCTTCAACGATCAGTTGTTTATTTAACTTCTCCATAAGTTCCGGTGAAATCAATATGGCTGGCTTTTGCCTTTCTTCATAGCTCTCCTCTTGCCAGATATTTTTCAAAAGAGAGGCTTTTAAAGCCACCCGGTTGTTCCTGCGGTCCGTGAGAGAAGGCGGTTTGCGCAACTCGCCATTGATGTCAAAAAGAACATCCAGCACATGGCGGCAAGGCTTGCCCATATCAGCAAAAATATCCCTGCAATTTGTACAATAGGTGATATATGGATTTTGGCCAAGCTCAATTCTTTTCCTGGCGATATCCTTTGCCAAAGCAGGATTGGCGGTATAAATATGTCCGCCATAACCGCAGCACTGAGCCGTTTTCTCCCTGTAGGGCAACTCATCGATCGCAAAACCGGCCTTTAAGACAAGTTCGCGCACGCTTTTTTGCATGGATTCATCGTAACGGCTGGAACAGGGATCAAATATGGAAACGGCGGCATTACTTACGATATGGTTTAAAGGCAGTCCATGCTCTTTGATAAAGTCATATAAAGAAATCTTCTTGATCTGGGGCAGGTATTTGGTAAACATCTTTTCACAAGTTGGACAGGCCAATATGGCGACAGGCTTTCCCATATCCTCCCATTGCTTTCGTATCCCAGCGGTTATTTCTTTCGTTAAGGGCTCATCCCCTGCCCATTCGGCGGGTGCGCCGCAACAGCTCAAAATTATGCCGGACTGAGGAAACTTTTTTAATAAATAGGCATACGGCCTTTCTACATATGCCGGCTCCGAAGCTCCCAGTTGACAACCCGGGAAAAATATGTATTCACTTTTTTGATATCCGGGCGCATTTTTAGCCACATAGGCTTTTTCACTTGCCGCGAATTTCATATCCCGGATCCAAAAATCATGAAAGGCGGGCGGCAAGGACCCTTCCCGGTGCATAATGCGGCGCGCTTCCAGCAAAAAATCGCCCATATCGATGTTTTCAGGACAGACGGTTCCGCATAAACCACAATTATTACAAGAACTAAGCATCCTTGTTGCCACTCTCGGCTGCAGGCTTTCCACCGGATTTAAAGTCATCCGCACGTCGCCGGCGATGCGTTTGGGCATTTTATTATACCGCTTTATCATATCGCAAGCGTTTATGCAGTCCCTGCAATCGCATTTCAAACACCGTTTCGCTTCGTAAACGGCTTCTTCCTTAGAATAACGCTCGGCTTTTACCCCTTTGGATGGCTCTATTTTACCGATATCCATTCTAAGGCGTGAGGTTTTGTCGAGATCTATGCCCAGCATCACATGCATACGATTCGTTTGTAAATAAGATTCTATGGATTGAGCGGCACGTATGCCCTGTTCGATGGACTGCATGGGAGTGGTTCCAAGCAAGAAACCAGCCAAAAAAATCCCCTTTATCGCGCTCCCCAGCGAATCCCTGTTCAATCCCTCCAGCAGGCCAAAGGATGCCCCGTCTTTCCCGGTAGCAATCAGTACCGCATCAAAATGATTTTGAAGTTCACCTATATTTTCAATTTCCGTATCCAACTTAAGGGTATATTCAAAAAACTGCATCTGGTTTTCGATTTCCGGAATAAATATGTCAGGGGAAAGCAAATCCCACAATCTTCCGCCGATCTTATCTTTCTTCTCAAATATGGTCACATCATATCCATGCGAAGCGAGCTTTACGGTACAGCTTAAGCCGCAAAGGCCCGCTCCCAGGATTGCTACTTTCTTATTTTTTTTAAGCACCCTATATTTAACCGGTGCGGTGGACCGGGTATAATCTACTATTGCTTTTTCCAATTTTAACATGTCAATAGCATCATCTATGTCTTTTCTCACACATACATTTAGACAGGGCTGATCACAAATTTTAGAAACAATGCCCGGAAAGAGGACCTTGTCCCTGTACATGGTGTATGCGCTATTAAAATTTCCCTTTTGCAATTTAGTGTTCAACATAACGACATCCAGGTCCAGCGGACAGACACACCGGCAGGGAGGTTTTTCCCCGTTGCAACAATCCTTTACATATTTGTCCATGTCTTTGGACAATATCCTGCCGCTGGCCGGCGCATTGAGTAAGCCTTCCAGTAATTTCGCATCGCTATTACCCATAATAGATAATTCTCCTTTTACCGGGGGCGTAATAAAGCAAAGGCATCAGTGTTCACCGCAGCAGTTTTTTGTTTCATCGGTATCCGACTCACTGGGGCAGCCTGTGCCGCCGATGCAATCGGTTATTAAATCCAGCATACTCTCACAGTTTAGCGCATCTGTAACGGAGAGCCCACTTCCAAGTGATCGGGTCACATGATTGTCCGCCAATATCTCAAAGGGTATTTTCTCAATTTCACCACAAATCACCAACTCGCAATCCCTGTCTACAATTTTTTCTGCCAGTTCTGTGTTTTCCACGTCACCCTCACTTTTTTCAATCGCCTCAACAATGCATTGCTTATCCATGTCCACAATTAATAGCCACCGGGCATCAGCAAATTTCTCTGAGACCTTGCTATTGCCACCACAGCCATCCGACATTACTGCGATTTTCACTTTTCACTCCTCCTGTTTGCCATTTATTGGTAGTGCTGCAGCCATATGGCTGCAGCACTACCGCCGGCAATTACTATTATCATTTGTTTAAATGGAATTCAGGCTCACATCGCGCCCTAAAGAGCCATGTCGGGACCTGTAGATTCAACCGGATTTTCCGCGATATCATCAAGCGCTTCAAAGAGGTCGGAGCCGAGGAAGTATTTTTCAGGTTTAAGTTCTTTTCCTTGCGCCTTTGCTTCCATGGCTGCTTTCACTTTATCCGGAGTGGCGGGGAGATCGTAAATCCTTACGCCGGCGGCATTATTGATAGCGTTAATTACTGCCACATGGCCTGCAGACTGGAATCCTTCGCAACAACCGACCGAGCCAAAGGGAGCGGTTTTTCTGGGGGAAGGGACGCTTTCCAGATATATATCATCAGGAATATCGTCCGCATACAGGAAGCCGCACCGCACAAGGCTGCTGTATTTATTATTGTCAATGTACTTTTCCGAAAGCGCAAAACCGATGGAGTGGGTCAGGGCGCCGTATGCCTGCCCTTCAACCGCTTGGATACTGCCTATAGCGCCGATGTCATAGATCATTTTCATGGCCACGACTTTTGTTTTACCTGTGGCGACTTCCACTTCAACTTCCGCAAGGAAAACGGCGTAATTGTAAACAGGAGTGGGATCGCCGACGCCTGTGTTCGGATCAAGGTCGACAGTGATATCAGTGGTATCAAATACTCCAAGATATTTAGTCGGGATTCCTTCGGCAACCATTTCCGCATGGGTGCGGTAAGTGCCATCATCTTTACGCATCGCGTTAAGCAGTTTCTTCGCTGCATTAATGGTAGCATTGCCTGCCATATAATGTGAACGGTTGGCTCCGGCAGGACCTGTTTGCGGACACTGTGCCGTATCGTTTTGCACCAGTTTGATTTGCCTGTAGTCGAGATTCAATTCTCTCAAGCTTTCATGGGTAAGGACCAGTGTACCCACATCGCCGCCCTGACCCTGGTCTTCCCAGGTATTGTAATGGGTGATCGTACCGTCTTCATTCAGCTCAAGAGCAACTTCCGCATGGTCCGCCGGCCCCCCGGTAACATTGTAACCGCCGAAAGCAAGACCTACGCCACGTTTCTTTTCAGGCGTGCTCTGGGCTTCCGCCCTGGCCTTAGCCTCTTCGTATAGGGGACGGAGCCTGTCCATAAGTGTGGTAAAGGGATATTCTTTAAATGGATAACTGTTGATGTTGGTATCCCCCGGCCTTGCCAGGTTTATATACCTGAATTCAAAAGGATCGATACCGGCTTTTTCCGCCAGCATATCAACTATTGCTTCAGACATGGTGTAAGCCTGTGAATTGCCATAGGAACGATAAGCGGTACCAAAAGTCTGGTTAGAGAAACCTACTCTGGCCAAAGCTCTTACATTGGGGATGTTATAACTAAAGCCTGCAAAACGAATGGCTTTTGATGCAAGAATGGCAGCCATTTCAGTATAAGCGCCATGGTCATAGGCAAAATCAAATTCAAAACCGGTAATTTTTCCGTTTTTGTCACAACCCATTCTGGCGTTGGAGTAATGGGCGGCGCGTTTGCCAGAAAAGGCATTGTGTTCCGCATAGCTCATGGTCAGGGTGACCGGGGCTCCATCAAGGGCCAGGGTGCAGGCCGCCGCTAGAGCGGAGCTGGCTGGAGATATACTAGAACCAAAGCTGGCGCCCGTCGGATTTTCGATAACCCTGATCTTACCATCAGGCAGTCCCAGGCCTGGTGCAAGTGTGATGAGCGGGAAGAGGAGAGCAAGTGTTTTGTTATGAATACATACGTTACCGTCTTCATCGATATAAGCCTGGGTAACATCCGGCTCCATGATGAGGTGAGGCTGGCTGGTACTATAGAAACTGCCTTCAACAACATAATCGGATTCAGCCAGAACATCACGGGTATCTTCACCTTTGAAAAGAGGCATTCTCAGATACTCATTGGGTATACCTTCATGAATTTCTGTTGCCCCAGGGGCAACGGCATCCAGATAGCTCATGTAGGCCGGCAATTCCTCCAAATCAAGTTTAACCTTTTTCGCTGCGGCACGGGCGCGTTCTTCCGTTTCCGCCGCTACAACGGCGACTACATCGCCATATCTGAATACTTTCGTATCCGCGATAATAGGACGCTCAAAACCATCGGCTTTAGAGCGGGGATGGGCTACCGGCAGCATAATCCTGTTGGTCCCTTTGATATCTTTGGAGGTGATCACTTTTACCACGCCGGGCATTTTTTCCGCTTCAGAACAATCAATACCTTTAATAACGGCATGGTTCAAGCCAGGCTGTACAATGGCCAGGTGCAAGGTGCCG
Organism: Pelotomaculum sp. FP; assembly: GCF_004369245.1. Taxonomy (NCBI): domain Bacteria; kingdom Bacillati; phylum Bacillota; class Clostridia; order Eubacteriales; family Desulfotomaculaceae; genus Pelotomaculum; species Pelotomaculum sp. FP. The sequence goes on from NZ_QFGB01000006.1 coordinate 34,999, forward strand.
GGCGGCATTTTCAGCTTGATATCGTCGCCGTAATCGCACAAACCGGTAACTTTGGCAAGCGCGGCCGGGCGCGGGACGTTCGTGCCGTAAATACGTCCATCCGGGGGAGCCTTGAAGGTAATGTCTTCCATAGTGGCTTCGCCACGCATGACTTTGGCCGCTTCCATAACCGCGTCAACAAGCGGTTTCCACCCCGTGCAGCGGCAGGCATTGCGGTGCACCGTGAACCAATGGCGCACCTCTTCTCTTGTGGGATTCGGATTTTGATCTAGAAGCCCCTTTGCAGATACGATAAACCCGGGGGAACAAAAGCCGCATTGCACACCACCGTAAGTAATCCAGGCCTGTTGCAGCGGATGCAAATTGGTTGGAGTGCCAATTCCTTCAATGGTTACTATTTTACTAAAATCAGGAACGTCTTTAATTTTCTTGATACACGAGCGTACAACTTCACCTTCCAATATAACACTGCAAACACCGCATTGTCCAGTTTTGCAACCTAACTTCACCCCCGTCAGGCCAACTCTTCTGAGCACATCCGCCAGAGTGTCTTTCTCAGGATCACAAACCATCATTCTGTCTGCTCCGTTTAAGTTCAACCAAATTTTCCTTAAAGCCATAAATTCTCCCCCTTTCATTTTTTGCACTTTGCAGTTGGTGTACTTACGACTTTAATTAAGAATAACTTGAACATTCATAAAATAATTGGATATTTCGGCGAAACCAACTTATGGCTACCACCCATAGAAAGGGGTTTGATATCTGTCAGATTTAAAAATAAAGAAACCGTCCCTAACCTGTTGCTGGTTAATGGGCGGTTTATAAATATCACGCATGAAAAAGCATAACAAAACCTGTCTTTTTTGCCGGCAATTTTACAGTGCTGCTTGTGAATAATCTTCGGCGCCAGTATTACAAACATTAATCGCAGTTTTATTTGTTCTATTTTTATACAATAAATTCATATATATATTTCTAAACCTGGAAGGTGAAGTCATGGAAAAACCTTTGAATTCGTTGATAAAGTGAGATTGATCAAAGTAGCCTAACTCATTTACTATATCAGGAACACCCTGCCAGTCCTCCTGCATAACCATTCTTAGCGCGTTTTGGAAGCGAACAATACGGCTATAGTGTTTAATGGACACACCATAAGTCCTTTTAAAATTTTGCCTGCAATATCTTTCAGAATAACCGGTCTCTCTTTCAATATCTTCAAGTTTAATATTTCCGCGCGATAAGCAGATAAGGATAGCGCAGTATTCTGTGAAATCGGGGAAATATGTCTCATCTATCAAGTTAGACATGGCATAGTTCTGGAAAAGCTTTATCCGCTCACTCATGCTATCTTTCATAGCAATTTTTTCAATAATGGATGAATTAACAAAAACATCTTCCAGTTTTAATACGTTGTTTTTTAGATCACCCAAGCGGGCCTTGATATTTTTTATGCCTACCACAGAATAGGGCTTAAAACCAAAATAAGTCGTATTTGGCTCAAGCATGATTTTAGCCCATCCTTCATGTATGCCCCATATCAATGCGGCTGGATTGTTGGGGTTGCACTTAAAGATTATATTCACACAAGCATCCGGTACGATACCGATAAAATCATCCTGTGTATCCCTCGTAGTAAACTGATAGTATACGGCATTATTTTTTATGCAGATGGGATTCCAATTTACTAATTTTTCCCGGTAATTATACATAGCGGAACTAAGCCAAGGCTGGTGGGGCGGCGGTATCGCGCGTAATTGGGCGTTAATATTTTTATACTCCATAAAATCAACAACCCTCCTGTCCATCAATTACCCCTGGCAAGGGCTTTCTTTGGTGTTTCCTGTTCATCAGCCAAATGCCTGCATCTTAGTTTTTGTTGCGGTTGTCCCGGATAATTCGCTTTGCCGGTTTCCAGAGTTCCGGTGATGTATCTATTTGAACTGGCGCCAAGATTAAATTTCCCTTCTTGATGTTTCTGGAAAGCACAGGAGCAGAAAATAGCGCTTTTTCAACCAATCCCGGTATTTCTTCAGCAGCCCAGGCGGCTGCCAGTACTCTGACAGCCAATCGGTCCCTGCCGTTTTCCGGCAGTAAAGATGCCTCAAAGTCCACAACACCGTTTACTGCAAAAAGGACCTCGTCCAGTATGGACAAACTAAGCAGCTCGCCCCCCGTTAAGGTGATTCTGCCCTGAACCCGGTCCCGCACGCAAGACATAAGCTTCAGCACCGTACCGCAGAGGCAGGGTTCGGGCATAAACCGGGCAATATCTCCGGTACGGTAACGGATCAGGGGCATACCCCGGCGGGTTAGCGTTGTGAAAACCACTTCCCCTTCTTCCCCTTCCGGCAAAACTTCGCCGGTCACGGGATTGATTATTTCAAAAAGCAAATCCGCCTCCCGCAGGTGATAGCCTGCCCGTGCTTCACACTCGACGCCGCCCCCCAGGCCCATTTCAGTCATGCCATAATGGTTGAAAACACGGCAGCCCCACGTTTCCTCCAAAAACCTTACAATCGCGCCGGGAACGTGGTCCGTACTCAGCAGCAGGCTTTTCAACCTGATCTGGTGTTTTCTTTTGTCAGACTGCCGGCAGCGGGCGAGTGCCAATACTTGAGTCGGAATCCCGACCAGAGAGTCAACCTGTTCCACGGCCATAATCTCCAGGACAGCCTCCGGGTCCCGGACCACCCCGTAGGGAACGGGTTCCACCTGCATGCGACGCAAACCATCAGCCAGCAGGTCGCCCACACTGCCGGGCGAGTATCCGGGCAGCAGGATTAACACCTTGTCGCCCGGCTGAACCAGGGTGGACATACCATGCTGAAAAAAGTCCCTGGTCAGTTCCTGATCCGAGGCTGTAAAGTATATTCTCTTGGGCAAGCCGGTGGTGCCGGAAGTGTCCAGGGTTACCACCCGGTTAATCTGATCCTGTGAAACACAAAGCAGTTGCAGCGGGTTTTGTCTGATATCCGCAGGAGTAGTAAAAGGTAATCCGCCAAGATCCTTTAAGGACTGGAATTTATCTATGCCGCACCGCGCCAAACGGCGCCGGTAAAAGGGGCTCTTGTCGCGAGCGAGGGTCAGAGTCTCCCTTAGTTGCTGAATTTGATAAGTCTCTATCATGGAGCGGGTTAACCCGCCCAAACTGCCATTGTGCCCTTCTATCTTCGCGAGTATCCAGCTTTCCAGAGGTGTTTTTTTGTACAATTTGCCGACCGCCTCTATAAGGTCATATTGTTATGCATGCCCATGGCATCTTTTTTAAGACGTCCAGTTCAGAGGACATCTATAATAAAAATGCAGTTACCCCTGTAGGAAACTGCATTGCTAAAAAGGATATATCTATATTATTATATAGAATATATACTTATAAGTATTTCCTTTCCAACAGGAGGCGCAAATGTTTCCAGCTACACCCTAACGGTTAACAACCATGGCAATCGCTGTAGGTTGGTTAACTCGGAAATAAATATTTCATTATTTAAATAAATTAAAAAATCTTTTGCTATTTATATTTTACACACTAGCAAAGCATATGCCAATCAACGGACTCACTCACAAAATCCCAAAACATATATACTTTGTGATGAATTTTTATAGACCCGTCCCTGACTGGTCAACAGTACAGGATATTTTTTGTGTCTAATTTTTGTACATATTTTTGAGGTTTTTAATTATTGAACAGCAACACAATTAATCCCAATTTTTAACTCAGTCCAAAGCAATACTTCTTCAATCAACAAAAATGCATTTTCATCTGGAATCGGCGGCATCAATCAAATGTATGAAAAGAGCTTACTTCCCTCGTCCGGGAGGTAAGCCCTTTTCATGGCAATCTAGCCAATTTTATGTTTACTAAAAAGCATTTTCAGTTTCTTACTACTATTAATTTTATTATATAATGTTGTCCTGCTAATTCCTAAACGTTCAGCAGTCTTACTTAGATTGCCGTTTTCCTCACTTAACAGCAGCTCAATAACTATTTCCTCACTCATTTTCATTAAATTATTGGATCCATTTTTTGTGTTTTCGATTACTCTTATTTTATTCTTCAGGGTCTTGTAATTATAGGCTTTAACTATTTTCTCAGGAAGATCACAGAGAGATATTTTTGTCCTGCCACTTAATAAAACGATAGCTCTTTCAATTACGTTCCTTAATTCCCGTATATTGCCACGCCAGGAATAACAGGTAAGCGCCTCAAAAAACTCTTTATTAATTTCCTTCACATGCAAATTGTATTCTTTACAAAACATATCAATGAAATGTTTTGCCAGTATGGGGATGTCGTCATCTCTTTCGCGCAAAGCAGGTAGTTTTAGTGTAATTATTCCGATTCGGTAATACAAATCCTCTCGAAAATTACCTTCATCAGCTTCCTGCAACAAATCTTTTTTTGTTGCCGAGATAAGCCTAATATCTATAGGTATCTCTTTAATCCCACCAATTCTACATATTTTATTAGTGGAAAGAGCACGCAATAATTTAATCTGAATATTCACGGGCATATTTTCAATTTCATCAAGGAACAGGGTCCCGCCGCAGGCTACCTCCAACTTGCCCGGCTTGCCATTTTTAGATGCTCCGGTAAAAGCGCCGGACTCATAACCAAATAATTCACTTTCCACCAAATCATGCGGTAAAGCACCACAATTAATTGCAACAAAAGGATTATTTTTTCTTGGACTCTCATTATGAATAGCCTGAGCAAACAACTCCTTGCCAGTACCGCTTTCCCCAAATATTAAAACTGGCGAAGAAGATTTTGCGACTATTTTAGCTTGGCTCTTGACTTCCCATAAGCTTTTATTTTTACCTATTATGTTGCTGAATGTATAGTCAGCATAATTCCCCTGAAGTCTATTGTTGGAATTTTTTGCATTTTCGATAAAAATAATTTTTTCTTCATTACTCGTATGGTTAAGTATTTTCTTTGTTGATACCAAAAAAAGTTTTTTTCGACCATTGACGTCTAAATATATTTCTTTTTTCTCTGTGGAATCATTTACGATATTGTTTTGTAAAGTAGAAATATATTTTGCAAGATCGGCTTTAATGTTTGACTTATCAAGCCCCAACATCTCTACTATCTTATCATTATAATGTTCGATTTCGTTATCATTATTAACATAAACCATACCATGAGGCAAATAATCAATGGTGCTATTCATGGCAAGACTAATTGTATCCAGTTTTCCCATGGTATCCATAATAAAATTTATGCTGTCAAAGGTTTTAGCTAACAATGTCACCAACATTAAGGTGTCTATAGTATGCCTATGGCTATAACTTGAAATATTTATTGCCCCAATCACCTCGCCCTTAGAGTTATGAATAGGTGCGGCAGAACAATAAAAGTTATGGAAATAAAAGTTAAAATGCTCAGGTCCCAATACTTGTACTGATTTATTCTCCCGTAATGCAATGCAAGCCGCATTAGTTCCCACCTCATTTTCCGCTAAACCAGCTGGGATCGGACTTCTAACACCCAATTCCCGGTGTAAAAAATTAGTATGGGCAATTAATTGAAGAGTCTTTGCCTCGCTATCAAATATTTGCACAGATAAACCCTTTTCCCTGGCCAAACTTTGTACTTCTAAAAGAATATCGCCAAATTTTGTGATAAAGTCATGATTATCTAAAATTTGCTTCTTAATTTCCTCTTTAGACAGAAATCTTCTGTTTTTTGAATATGGATCAACTCCATATTCCATACTCCTTTGCCATGACTCATATATTGTTCGTGGCACTATATTTTGATTTACCGGTTTACCTTTAACCAAGTTATTCCATTCTTCCTCGATTTTATCCAGCCTTGCAGGAGCCTTTTCGCTAATTGCCCTTCCTGTTTTTAGTATTTGAGCAAGATGCTGTTGTAACGACAAAGAGCCATTAACATCCATTTTCTCTGCCACCTTTCCCTCTGGATAATATAATTATGTCCATCAAACTGAAAAGGTAATGAGTGTCAGCGCATCCTATAACAACCAGACCGCGAAATTATAAACCACTATCCGACTATATGATACCACAACTTGTCCAACAATTCTAACATTAATTAATTTTGCTGCCATATGTTTTAAGTTGCCTATTGCCTGTTATTATTTAGTGATGTATCCCAATTAAATTGAGTATTTATAGCTTTATATTACACTATAATTATTTATGTTATGTTTTTTGAACACAGTCCATATGTTGAATTACCAGGGGAAAAGCCACCCGGAGCAATCCAGATGGCTGAATATTTACCAACTAACATTTATCGGGGATATAGATGGATACCTGAACCAGAAGAATATCGGAGGGGCGCTTCCTGCGACATTTGTTTAAGCTGCTGCCCAAACAAAACAAGCCCCTCTTCGCCGTTACAAGACCGTCCCTCCAACATCTTGACACACTTTAACCGCCACCCATGAGACGGTATATTTCTATTAAATCCCCGTCTGATAAAACTTTATCTTTTACGACTTTCCCGTTGACAACCTTGAACCCTATATGATTTCTATTTTTACTGAATAACTTCTGAACTAATTCCTCTAATGTAATGGCAGCACGCAGCTTTAATGGAAATTCCTTACCTGATTCAAATCCTTCAACATGTTCTGATGGAGTCACATATGACTTGAATTTAACCGTAATTGGACTGGCAGGTTCAGAACCCACATTCATTCTCCTCCCTGCAATTCATTCAATGCACACATCAAGGGCGACGGTCAAAGACCTCACCCTTTGATGTTTGCAACGAAAAATTAACAATGTGAACTTGCTGATTGAATACTAATTGCTTAGAAAGGTATCGCTTGATTCAACTCTTCATCTATAATATCAAACACGGCGCCTGATGAAGGCAAAATTTCAGTCTTGAAGAAATCAGCCACCTCAATTTTGGCAACCCCGGCTGCCTCATTAAATTTTTTCTCCAGCGCTATCGCTTCGACGCCCAGGCCCATCAATCTATCCACAGTCCATTCACCGCCGAATTTGCCTGCGAACATATCAACTAGTGCCAGCAGGTATGGTTCTTCTGTGGTGCAGAAGCTGTTAAACAGACACATACCCGTACAATCCACCATGCAAAAAGCTACCTGCAGCATGGTCGATAATTCAACCTGTCCTGCCTTATCGTACGGATTAACCTGTTCAACTGTGCCAAGCGAGTTGCCGCAGGTGTGGTCGGCGCCCTGCGGGGCAGTGGCATAAGTTACACCGGTTCCTTTTAAGCCCCTGGGATCGTAGGCTGCCAGGCCCTGTCCTTTGGCTACCGGGATTCTCTTTACGCCGAGGTATTGCCCTGTTGCCAGCGTGCCGTTGCCGAGGATATTGCCAAATTCTGTGCCGTCGGCTATTTCCTGGACCAGTTTGATGGCCGCTTCCTCATCGCCCCAGGCGATTTTCCCCGACTCCATCACAACACCTATGGTTGTACCCGTATCCATGGTGTCAATACCAATGTCGTCGCACATACGGTCAATTTTTGCAACCGTATCCAGGTTGGCAATTAAGCAGTTGGAACCAACCAGACCTATTGTCTCGTATTCCAGACCTGAGGTCAGGTATTTGCCGTCCGGGCCGTGGTAAACGTTGGAGCAATGGATGATGCAGCCCGGTTGGCAGGCGTGGCCGGTCCGACCGCCTCTTTCACTGCAGTTTTTAGCCAGGGTTTCGCCGCTGATCTTTTCTGCTTGATCCCACCTGCCGTCGCTGAAGTTCTTAGTCGGCAGGGCGCCCAGGGCGTTTACTCCCATGACTCCGGCTGCTGTGCCCAGGGCTGGATAGCCACCTCCGGAAATGGGGTGATTTTTAATACCTTCAACGAATTTCCGATTAGCTTCCATGAATTTTTCTTTGTCGGCATACTCGGCCTCAAGTTTAGCGCCTTCCGTATCCAAGACGATGGCCTTGATCCTCTTGGAACCCATGACCGCTCCGACGCCGCCCCGGCCGGCTGCACGGGCGGTATGGCCGCTGGGATCACTTACCTGGACTGAAGCCATTTTATAGCCTCTTTCTCCAGCTGGGCCTATGGCCATGACACTTACCTTGTTCCCATAATCTTGCATTAACCGTTCAGCTGTGGCATAAGTACCCAAACCAACATATTTATCGGCCGGCAGTAATACCGCACCATCTTTGTTAACCTTTAAAATATACCACTCGTCTCCTGCGGGTGTGTTTTCAATGATAATGCATTTAAGCCCCAATCTGGCAAAGGCCGCGCCCGCAGTGCCGCCGGCGTTTGCTTCTTTAACGCCGCCTGTCAGCGGGCTCTTGCAGCCAACCGAGATCCTGCCGCTGGCCGGCGCTGCCGTGCCGTTTAAAAGACCTACGCAAACGATCAGCTTGTTGCCGGAGCCCAGGGCGTCACAGGCTGGGTCTACTTCTTCGGTGAGAATTTTGTCAATCAGTCCGCGGCCGCCATACAACTCCAAATCTTTTCTATCTTCGTATTGTACTACTTTGGAATCCATGTCTACCCTTATAAATTTGTCAGCCATTGAAATCGTAGTACCTCCTTTTTAAAAATTCCATCTGAAATCATGTTTTATGAAATCAATATTTCCTTTCCAAGAAGGGAGGCACAAACGTTTCCATTTATACCTAGCGGTTAACAACCATGGCAACTGCTGTAGGCTGTTTAACTCGGAAATAATTGTTCACTTAAATATGCTTTTATGCAGATACTCCTTCTTTTGCGGGCAATGTCTTAATCCAGGGCGGACCGAGGGAAACGACTTCTTTGCCATAAGCGGTATTGAGTATGGTTGCGACTATAATCCAAATTAAAGAAATAACGGCGATAATTTCAATGTATCCGGCTGCTTTTGTTAACACCGGCATGCCGAGAAGGTTGCCAAAGCCCATGAGTCCAAAGAAGATATCGGTGATGATGAAGAAAAGTCCGGGTACAAAACCTGCTCGCATCGGAAGCCCGGTGAGGAACAGCAAAATGACGCCCATGCTTAAAAATACCCAGCCGTCTACTGCTGAGGTGTCTTGCGGTCCAACGTTTAAGAATTTGAACATAAAGGAGATAGCCCCATAGAACATAAAGGCACTGAAGGCCAAAGTTATGTTGCCGTTTACAACATCACCGCGCTTAAGCTCAATGGCTCCGGCGATAAACTGCACGATACTGCCTACCAATCCCAGCGGCACAAGTATGATGAGGGCTGAAGCCGGGGCAATGCCTATTAGCACTGGGAGAAGGGCACACAGGTAAAAAACCATCACAATTAAACCTGCTGGATTTGCAGTTGCATGAGAATCAGACATCCAAAATACCTCCTAATTATTTTAAACATTTAGACAATTAGACCAATAACGTTCTCCTACACACCATTTTTATTATAATCGCCATGATATAGTAAGGATGTACGGTCAGTTGGGTGGTACAGGGGTTGCATATTGGTGATGGCAGTTTTGCAAACCTGTGCCACCCCAATTAACCGCTGAAGTCAAACTGCTTTTTGCGAATAGAACTTTTATGCGTAAATTTTCTTTAAGATTTCAAGAGCGTCAGCAGCAGTCATCTTTCTGGGCTGGAAATTCTGGAATATATCCGCTTCAATGATCTTTGCAGCTTCTTCGAACTTGCTTTCATCGTAACCGAATGATTTAACAGATCTTAACCCTAACTTGTTGTCTCTAAAATCAATGAAAGCGTCTCTTGTTTTTGCACCGATTTCTTCCGGTGTTTCCTTGCCTGTGAACGTTGCTCCTAAAGCTTTACCTATAAACTTGGTCCTTTCAGGCACTGCAGGCGCATTGAATTCCAGTACCCAGGGCTCTGAATATGCAACACAGTGTCCATGCGGTATATCAAATAATCCGCCGATTGTTTGTCCGATTGAGTGCCCGGCATTAGCGACACAGTGACCTAACATCCAGCCTGCCAAAGACGCTGATATAGCCATCCTGCTTCTTGCTTTTACATTGCCCGGATCAGAAATGCATATCGGCAAGTACTCCGCAATAGTCTCAATAACCTTTTCGCAGATCATATCAGTAAAGTCAGTTGCGAGCGTATCCGTATAGTCTTCTACAACGTGTGTTAACGCGTCCAATCCCGTAGCTGCTGTCAATTCAGCAGGTAATCTTGTCTGCATAACGGGATCTAAAATTGCATACGCCGCATTAGCATTATGTGAAAGAATTGTATACTTTGCATGATCAGGGCCCATAAGGATCATTCCCTGAGATAATTCGCTGCCTGTTCCTGCAGTAGTAGGTATTAAGACGCAGTTGGGTGAAAATTTGATATCGTCCATACGCTCTACATAGTCCAGGATCTTCCCGTCATTAAATCTCAAGACGTTGACAGCCTTAGCGCTGTCCATTACGCTTCCGCCGCCGAGACCTACTACTGCATCACATTTTTCTTTGTTACAAATCACGCTGGCCTTTTCGATGGCGTCTGTCGGCGCATTCGGCAGTACTTCATCAAAAGTAACGTATGGGATGTTTCTTTCTTTCAAACCCGCTACTGCTTGATCGAGGATACCCATATTTACCATGCTCTTATCTGTAACAATCATCGGCTTCTTAACGCCCATATGCTCTATTAATTCACCTAACTGTTCTAGACTTCCCGGTCCAATAAGCATACGAACCTGGTTATACAATTGAAAATTTAACATGCTACTTCCTCCTTTTGTGATTTCACTACTCAAATTTTTGTGTCAAGCAATACACCATAAATATCCTTTTCAATCCCTGCACACCTGTCAAGCCTTGGACCTTTTTTAGAAGAACTCAAATCCCGCTACGTCACGCAATCAAAAACGAGGCTGATTTTAGAAGGTTTTGTATTTCCCCCTTTTTATGGATTTTATATGACGTCACGATAATGTATAGAAGCAAAGCTCATGCCAGCCAAGGTTATTTTTCTGAAATATAGTTACCAAATGTGTCTATCTTTAAAAAAAATTTTGATTATTATGCGAACCGTTATGAAATAAGGCTCTAAGGTTTGTTCAGCACCCGCTATAGTTACTGCCGTTTTTGTTTTCACTTATAATGAATGGGATTATTTACATGTGTACTTACGAAAAACCTCATTGCAAATGAAAGTCAACTGTTTAATATTTGGACACTAAGTAACATTTATAATCATCTGTACATTTACTATCCGTCACTTCCCCAAAGCATTAAAATTAGTCCTCTAAAAAAAAATTCAGGGCCGGCGTTTGAACATACCGGCCCTGAATTTCATCTGGGTTTATATAGATATACACATCTACTTTTCAAACCGCAGTGCTTCAATGGGATCCAATCCCGCAGCCTTCTTGGCAGGATAATAGCCGAAGAAAATTCCGATTGCCGCGGAAAAACCCGCGGAGATTACTATTGAGTACGCCTTGACCGACATCGTCATACCGGCCACCATGGCAATGATTTTAGACCCGGCTACACCCAGGAGAATCCCTATAATCCCCCCTGACAGACACAGCACCAGCGCCTCCACCAGAAACTGGTTGAGGATATCGCTTTCACTTGCCCCGACCGCCATGCGCAAACCAATCTCCCTGGTTCTTTCAGTTACAGAAACCAGCATGATATTCATGATCCCGATACCGCCCACCAGCAGTGATATGGAAGCCACCCCGGCCAGAAAGAGCGTCAATATGGCAGAGGTGCTCTCAACCGTTTCAAGTACGGAAGCCAGGTTGCGCACGTTAAAATCATCAGAGGCAGTCCCTTCCAAGCGGTGCCGCTGCCTTAAAAGGCTTTCTATATTACTCTGGACGGCAGCCATGTTCTCCGCCTTATCGACCTGAACATCGACTAGACGGACACTCTTTACACCCAATAGTTTTATTTGAGCAGTGGTGATAGGAATATATATAACATCATCCTGATCCTGACCGCCCATGGAGGATCCTTTGGAGGCAAGGGTACCTACAACGGTAAAGCTTATTTTATCAATTCTAATTTTTGTGCCTATCGGATCTTCTCCGGAGGGGTAAAGGTTGTCTACCACCGTTTTGCCCAGAACTGCCACCGGCGCGATGTTCGTTACATCATCATCGGTAATAAATGACCCTGCGCTGATTGTCCAGTTTTTGATCGACAGCAATTCGGGGGTGGTTCCGTTGTAAGTAGATGTCCAGGTTTGGTTGTTGTACCCGATGGTGGCGCTTGAACTTAGCTCAGGCGCCACATAGAGCGCCGAATCTATTTCAGCGATTGCTTCAGCGTCTTCCAGGGTAAGGGTTGCGACACTGCCCCCGGAGCCCCTGACCGGCCCCTGCCCGGTTCCGGGATAAACCATCAATAGATTGGAGCCCATGCTCGAAATCTGATCCTGTACTTTTTGGGTGACGCCCTGCCCCACGGCAATCATAATAATAACAGCCGCAACCCCGATAATGATGCCAAGCATGGTCAGGGAAGCCCTTAACTTATTTGCCTTGATCCCGTTAGCGGCCACCTCAAAGTTGTTGGCGAGATTCATAGTTCCACCTCCGCTTCTACCGGAAAGGCCGCCAGATCCGCAGCGGCATTCCTCTGGCTTAATACCGGAGCATCGTTGATAATGTGGCCATCCTTGATCATAACTAAACGCCGGCAGTAAAGTGAGATTTCCTGATCATGGGTAACTACCACCACGGTTATCCCTTTTTCTTGATTCAGCCTCTGCATAACCCCAATAATCTCTATGCTTGTTTTTGAATCCAGGGCTCCGGTGGGTTCATCCGCCAGGATCAAAGAAGGGTTGTTTACCAGAGAACGGGCAATGGCGACTCTTTGCTGCTGACCTCCTGACATCTGGTTGGGATAGTGGTTAAAATATTTTGAGAGGCCGACCCATCTCAAGGCATCTTTGGCCCTGGCTGCCATTTCTTTCTTATCTACTCCGGCATAGATCATGGGTAGCTGAACATTAGCGCCTACGGTCATCCTTCCCAAAAGGTTGAAACCCTGAAACACAAAACCAAGCTTTCTTTTACGGATGTCAGCCAACTGACTCTTATCTAATTCGGATACATTCTCACCATCGATACAATATGTACCTTCAGTAGGCTTATCCAGGCAGCCCAAAATATTTAACAGCGTGCTCTTGCCAGATCCGGAGGAACCCATTATCGCAACCATTTCTCCCTGCTTGATGGTTAAATCTATACCCCGCAAAGCGAAGACCTTGTTTTCCCCCATATCATATATTTTCTTAATGCCCTTTAGTTCAATAGTAGTTTTATCCGGCATACGGCACCACCATTCAATAATAGATTACTCACATCGTAAGCGGCGTCAACGGAGGATGTATGACAGAAGCCAAAATGGTCTTCAGATTAGTTTGACAGATTGCTGATTAGGGTCCTCCCGGGGGTGGGCCACCGCCCATCATGCCGCCGCCCTGGTTACTCCTGGTACTGCTATTAGTAGAAGTAGAAGTAGAAGTTGAAGTTGAAGTTGAAGTTGAAGTCTGGCTGAGAGAGCCAACTACAACTGTTTCTCCTTCGTTAAGGCCGTTTACAACTTCATAGTTGCTTAAGTCTGACATTCCCAGGGTCACCTGTCGCGGTTCCGGTTGTCCTGACTGGCCCATCACCAAAATCGTCGATTGCTGCTCCTTGGAACTTGTTGCAGCGCCGGCAGCCCCATTACTGCTACTGCTACTGCTACTGCTACCGCTAGCGGCGCCTGCACCTGCACCGCTGGTTTGTTTATTATTTTGAATTTGGCTGTTGCCGCCACCTTCAACATTTGCCGGTTTTGCGGCCCCGCTCTGACCTAGTTTGTTGAGGTAATTTGCAGCATAGGTTACGGCCGCTTTGGAAATGATGAGGGTATTTTCTTGTCTTTCAACAATGATGGTTACGTCTGCAGGCATCCCCGCTTTTAACCCCTGCTGGTTATCATCAATTTGGATGATAACATCATAAAGCTGGACGTTGGACGACGTATATGCCTGCGGGGCTACACTGCTGATCTGACCTGTAAAGGTTGTATTGGGGAAGGAATTAACTGTAAATTCAACCTTTTGGCCAACCTGTGTCTTGCCGATGTCTGCTTCATTCACCTGTGCGGTTACCTGCAAAGCCTCCGAGATAACAACCATGAACCCGCTGGACCCGCTGGTGCTGTTGTTGTTGGCCGTAGCCCGTTGCCCTACGGCGCCGTTTATCTCACTAACGATACCATTAATGGGGCTTGTCATCGTGGCTCCTGTCAAATCAATTCTAGCCGCTTGCAACTGCGCCTGGCTGCTCGCCAACTTTGCCTCGGCTGATTTAATATCCTCCGCCTTGCTGCCTGACAGCAGCGCTTTGTAAGCTTCCTGCGCTTTTATTAAATTACCTTCGGCATTGGCATAACTTGCTTGATATGTTTCAAGATCTGTCTGGGATAATGCTTCCGCCTCAGCCAGTTTCTGATTGCGCTCCAGGTTAGACTTGGCCTGGTCATACGACGCCTGGGCTATCTGCACACTGGCCTCGGCCTGCCGCAATTCCTCCTGGGTGGAGCCTTGTTGCAGCAATTCCAAACTGGCACTGGACTGATCCACGCTTGCTACAGCCTGTGTCACCGACAATTCCAGGTTTTCACTGTCCTGATCGGCCAGCACCTGACCGGGTGTTACATGATCTCCTACCTTGACATAAATATTTTTAATGATTTCAGCGTTTTTAAAGGACAGGGAAACCGTGCTTACCGGCTCGACCGTGCCGCTTGCCGAGATGGTGTTGGTTATTGAGCCTTTTTTGACGTTTTCAGTAAGATAACCTCCCGACGCTTTTTTTGAGTTGCCCAGTAAGAAATATCCCCCCAATGCAATAACCACAATGATTAAGACGCCTAAAAGTTTTTTTCTCTTATAGAATACAGGAGGCAAACTGAATTTTTTTATTCCATGATTGAGTGTGTTTTCCACTGTCTTATTCCCCCTTCAGACATAGTCGTTGTCCTTACACCATCTCATTGTGATGTTCATCCTTTCACGTATTATGTATGTCCAGGCCTATTTTCTTAAAATGATATGCGCTTTAACTGAATTTCCCCTTAATGGTAACTGAGTGTTGATTGAATAATAGCTGAATATATGCTGAAAGAAAAAACGACATTCACACACGATAGATCGTGCATGAATGCCGTTTCGTTGGAGCTTTCCGGTTACGCGGGCAGCCAGACATAAAATGTGGCGCCCTCTCCCTCCCGGCTTACAGCGCTAATGGTTCCGCCGTGAGCGCTTACAATGGATTTGCTGATCGCCAGGCCTAAACCGGCTCCGCCATATTTGCGCGTCCGGGAGGAATCACTGCGGTAAAAGCGATCAAATACGTGGGGGAGATGGAGCTCACTGATCCCCGGTCCATTATCTTGAACGGATAACTGCACGCCATTGTTCATTCTCAATAATGAGACCCGGATATGCCCTTTTTCAGGATCTGTGTGCTGCACCGCGTTTTGAAACAGGTTCAGGATCACCTGTTTCATCTTATCCGTATCATATTTGCATTTTAGGTCCAGTTCTATATTCAAGTCCAGTTTTCTGCCGCCGGCCAGAATACGCAGTTGCGGTTCCATATCCCGGAGAACATTGTCCAGCGCGCCTTCCGTAAGTTCAATGCGCGGCGTGCGGTCGAGTTTAGCCAGGAGAATCAACGCATGTACCAATTTATTAAGGCGTTCCGATTCGCTGTGCATGCTTTTTAATGATTTATACAACTGCTCCGGTTGATTGGCCGCGCCGCGGAGCAGCACCTCCAAAAACCCATGAATGGAGGTCAGCGGCGTCCGCAACTCATGAGAGGCGTCCGCAATAAAACGGCGCATCTGTTCCTGGGTCTCTCTTTCCGCTGCAAAGGAAGCTTCCAACCGCTCCAGCATGCCGTTAAAGGATTCCGCCAAACGGTCAATTTCCAGCTGCCCTTGCCGGGTAGGAAAACGCCTGGCTAAATTCCCGGCGTCGATTTGCTCCGCGGTATCCACCATGTTGGACAAGGGGACCAGCGTTCTTTTCAGTAGCGGTAAAAAGCCAAGCAGCCCAAACAACAGGGCAATGATGGAAAGCAACAAAAAAACCAGTAGTTGACGGACAAGCAACTCCTTGAGCGGAGCTGTAAAAGTACTTACTTGAACGACGCCAAGCGCCTGTCCGGGTTCTGCAAAAACCGGCTGCAAGACCAATATTTGTTCCGAGCCTCCGGCGCCGACAATTTTATAATTCGGCCATGGTCTTTTCTTCCTGACATCCAAATTCTCTTGCCCGGAGAACTCTTCGTCGACCGGATTTCTCATGATTCTTCTCTTCATGACATCCAAATACTCTTGCGCATCCAATTTCGGAGTGCTTCCGCTGTCGGGACCGCTGGAGAATACGAAATAGTTGCCCTGCAGATCAATAAATGCCAGGTTTTCCTCAGGAGTCAAGAAACGCGGCGGACGCAAATCGCCATATTCCTGGCTCGTACCGGAATGCTGCCAGACATCGGGAGAAATAGACATGATCTGACTCTGCATGCTGGAAGCTTTATTTCTGTAAATAACCTCCCGCATAAAAACATATTGCAGCAAACCAATGAGCGCCAGTAAAACGGCAAGGATGAGCAGTGAGCGGGATAATAGTTGAATCCGGAGTGAATTAAAAGCAAAAAAAGAACGATCGTTTCCTTCTTGCTTCATGACAGATCGATCCGGTAGCCTGAACCACGCAAGGTTCGTATTAATTGATGGTCCTTGTCGTTTAATTTGTCCCGCAAGGAGCGGATATACACCTCAACAATGTTTTCCTCTCCTCCGAAATCATAACCCCATACTTTATCCAAAATCATCGTTTTGCTTAAAACCAATCCGTGATTGAGAACCAGAAATTTAAGGAGTTGATATTCCGTTGGAGACAGTTCCAAAACCCGGTCCTTAAGGCGGATTTCCTTACGGCGGTCATCAATATGAAACGACCCGATCACTACTTCCCCAAACAAGTTTGGGAATTGATTGCGAATTCGGGCATAGATTCTGGCGAGCAGTTCCTCAAAACTGAACGGTTTTACCATGTAATCGTCGGCCCCGAGCGTAAGACCCTTCACCCGGTCATCCACTTCATCCTTGGCCGTCAGCATAATCACCGCCACGTTCTCCGATTTTTTGATCATCCGGCACACTTCAAAACCATCCATGCCGGGCATCATAACGTCGAGTATAACGACATGCGGCTGAAATTGCTTCAGCAAGGTAATGGCTGTCATGCCGTCCTGGGCGGTCTGCACTTCAAACCCTTCATTTTGCAGGCCGAGCTCCAAAAACTGCAATATATTCGGTTCATCATCTACTAATAGTATTTTAATCCCCTTCAATTGTTGCATGCCTGGACTACCACCTTTATACACATTAACCAAATAGCATCCACCCAGAACCTTCGCGCTGTGGAACATTCCCTGAAGGGGTATGTTCCCGTTCCAGCATTCTTCTTACCTATTAATATTATCCTTGCAATACCTGAAAACGTACTGAATGAAAACTGAAAATTAGTTGAATCTTAGAATTGGCAAAGGGGTTATCGTAAATCAAGACGATAACCCCTTCAATATATATGCATATTAATGCGCAATACAAAAAACAATCCATAGACTATTTGATATGAGCCGCGATCATTTCTGTTACTGTCCATCCTGCCTGGCTTTCTGAATTTTAGCCCAGGTATCCTTCAATGAAACAGTCCGGTTGAAAACCGGTTTTGTTTTTGTTGAATCAACAGTATCCACACAGAAGAAGCCGTTGCGCAGAAACTGGTAGCGGCTGCCGGGCGCCGCTTCCGACAAGCTCCGTTCAAGCATGCAGGAGGTCAGCTTCGTCAGCGAGTCCGGGTTGACGCAGGCTCTGAAGTCCTTTTCCTCATCCGGGTTTTCTTTTAAAAAGAGATGGTCGTATAAACGCACTTCGGCTGGCATGGCATGGTCCGCCGAAACCCAGTGCAGCGTTCCCTTAACCTTGCGGGAACTGGCCGCGCTGCCGCTCTTTGTTTCCGGATCGTACGTGCAATGCACCTCAAGCGCCTCACCGGATTTTTCGTCCTTCACCACCGACTCACACCGGATAATGTAAGCGTTCTTCAAGCGCACCTCCTGTCCGGGTGCGAGCCGGAAAAATTTCTTGGGCGGATTTTCCATAAAATCTTCCTGCTCAATATACAGCTCCCTGGAAAAGGGTAGTTTGCGCGAGCCCAGGCCTGGATTTTCCGGGTTGTATTCGGCCTCCAGCTCCTCGACCCGCCCCTCCGGATAGTTGTCAATAACCACCTTCAGCGGCCTTAAGACACCCATCACGCGCGGCACACTAGAGTTTAAATCTTCCCGGATGCAGTGCTCAAGCATGGCGATATCGACCATGCTGTTGCTTTTGGCCACCCCGATCCGATCGCAGAAGTCACGTATTGATTCCGGCGTGTAGCCCCTCCTGCGCAGTCCCGATATGGTGGGCATGCGCGGGTCGTCCCAGCCGCTTACAAAGCCCTCTTCCACCAGCATGCGGAGCTTCCGCTTGCTCATCACGGTGTAGGTGAGGTTCAAGCGGGCGAACTCGATCTGCTGGGAATGATAAATGCCTAGAGTATCCAGCGTCCAATCGTACAGTGGGCGGTGGTCTTCAAACTCCAGCGTGCAAATGG
Source organism: Pelotomaculum sp. FP (assembly GCF_004369245.1). Lineage (NCBI taxonomy): Bacteria > Bacillati > Bacillota > Clostridia > Eubacteriales > Desulfotomaculaceae > Pelotomaculum > Pelotomaculum sp. FP. The sequence goes on from NZ_QFGB01000006.1 coordinate 53,609, forward strand.
AGTGGGTGATCCTTTCCAGCGAATCCGAAATTGGATGGGCGTAATCGTACATCGGATAGATGAGCCACTTGTCGCCGGTCCGGTGATGAGTAGCCCGCAGTATGCGGTAGAGCACCGGATCCCGCATGTTCAGGTTCGGAGAAGCCATGTCAATTTTAGCCCGCAGGACACGCGAACCATCCGGAAACTCACCCGCCCGCATCCGCTCAAACAGGTCCAGGTTCTCCTCCACTGACCGGTCGCGGTAGGGGCTTTCCTTGCCCGGTTCCGTCAGGGTGCCGCGGTACTCTTTAATTTCCTCCGCGCTCAGGTCGCATACATAGGCTTTACCGGCCTTAATCAGCTGCACCGCGTAATCATACAGCTGGTCAAAGTAGTCGGAGGCGTAGAACATCCGGTCATCCCAGTCAAAGCCGAGCCACCGCACATCTGCCTTGATCGAATCGACATATTCGACCTCCTCCTTGGCGGGGTTGGTGTCATCAAACCGCAAATTGGTGATGCCCCCGTTTCTGGCGGCAATACCGAAGTTGAGGCAGATGGATTTGGCGTGACCGATATGAAGATAGCCGTTCGGCTCGGGTGGAAAGCGGGTATGGACCCGCCCGTTGTATTTGTTGGTACTGAAATCATCATTAATAATGTTCTGGATAAAGTTTGCCTCCAGCGCGGAAGGTTCCGCAAAACCTTCCCTGGCCAGCTCGTCATTTTTCTTGATCATGCCGCTTGTTTCTGTCTTAGGCGTGCCCATATAACTGTCGTTCCTTTCGCAATGGATTAACCGGTAACTCTTGGTTCATATTTCCACAGATTAACCAAAAATCCTCTTATTTATGCTTATTGCATACTTTAAGCAGAGATGAAACCACCGGGAGCAGGTTTTCCCATAGTAAAATCAAAGGGGATTCACACCATCGATGGTGTGAATCCCCTTTGATTTTATAACTACTCATCAAAATCTACTCTTTCAAGTTTCATATGTGGAGGTCATTTCCAATGTGTTATTCTTTCTAATACAGATCCCCGTCATCCACATCATAGTCAAAACTGTCCAGCAGGTCAGAGTCTTCATCATAAAAGTAAACAGTAACAGTATCAAGGCGAATATCCGCATCATCATCAAAAGCGTCAGCAATTTCCTCGCAAATATCCGTTACATCACTATCAATACGGCTGCTGCTTAAGTATTCCCACTCCGAGGAAGCGTCGTCGTCAACCGCATCAAGATAAGCAGTAACACTTTCGTCGTCGTCATCATAAGAAATATCCATTGTGAATTCTATGTCATCCACATAAAAACTGTCATCCTCAAGGCTGTCCAAAACATCTTCCAGATCGGAGTCCGAGCTGCCTCCCCGATAGTCTTCATCTTGAAATTCCACGTCAAGACTGTAGTCCCCGTCCTTATAGAATTCCACCAACACATCATCACTGTCAGTATCTATAATTTCTCCACTAACCACCGTATCATCCGATAATTCATCCTGAATACTGCTTACCAGATCTTCAATCCAGTCCTCAATGTCACTGTCGTCCAACTCTTCCCACTCATCCCCATAGTCATCCAGGTCAACATTAATAGTCGCATCAATATCGCCTTCGTCGCCATCAAGACTGATGTCTTCAATATTTACATCTTCCAAATAGTCGTATTCGGATATTAAGGCATCTTCCAGATCGCTAATTTCATCATCATCATCTTGAAATTCCACGTCAAGACTGTAGTCCCCGTCCTTATAGAATTCCACCAACACATCATCACTGTCAGTATCTATAATTTCTCCGCTAACCACCGTATCATCCGATAATTCATCCTGAATACTGCTTACCAGATCTTCAATCCAGTCCTCAATGTCACTGTCGTCCAACTCTTCCCACTCATCCCCATAGTCATCCAGGTCAACATTAATAGCCACATCAATATCGTCTTCGTCGCCATCAAGACTGATGTCTTCAATATTTACATCTTCCAAATAGTCGTATTCGGATATTAAGGCATCTTCCAGATCGCTAATTTCATCATCATCTGCCTCAAGAGAGTCTATTGTATTTTTCAAACTCTCGATTTCAAGTTTAAGATCCTGGATTTCTTTTTCCTTTTGAGTTAATAAATCAGTTGTTGCACTATTCTCACCGGAAATTTTCACTGCTTTGATTGAATCAATCCATTCAACATTTTGGTTTAAGGCCTCAGACACCATTCGAATGGGAACAAAGGTTCTACCATTGTAAATAAATGGTTCCTCATTATCTTGCAAACTGACCGCATTGCCATTTACATAGAGCTGTATATCCACATAATCAACAGTGATTGGCTTTGTGGCTGTGGTAGCTTCCGCAGCCACGGTCATCAACAGTACTATAGCCAGTGACATCAACACTGTAATAATTCTTTTCTTCATTTTTTCAACTCCTCACAATAGCTTTTTTCTACTAACTAATTTCACTGTAAATCAGCCTAAAACCTTGGTTTGCTTAATATTATCAGGCAGTGCACCCCCTGACATTTGGTAGTATTGAATACAAAAAACTTTTTCAGCAACTTCTCCTCAAAAAAGTTGCGAGAAAAATTTTAGCATTATATTAACTTTACCTAAACAAAGGTGAATCCCAACTGAAAGGCAACTGAATATTTACTGAAAAATATGGTGATGAAAGGTAATGAAGGCTTTTTATATGTTAAAACCTTCTAATGCCTCACTCCAAAACCAGCTAACAAACCAACAAAGGGATTCTACCTAAATAGTAAGAATCCCTTGTACTTCATGATATTTATCTCGCGGAGAGGGTGGGATTCGAACCCACGAGACCGCTCATCACGATCTACTGGATTTCGAGTTTTGTCAAAGCCCTTTCAATGATTTTAGAGACTTCTATTGACTGGCAAAACTTATTGCTTGTGACAGGTACCTTTATATGCGTAAAAAAATTCTTCTATTACCTTTCTTTGAATGGTGCATATGTAAAATATACGATATAAAAAGTAAAATATTATTTACATTTAGAGTAGTTTATAATACAATCTAAATTATAAAGTTCCAAAAGGAGGAAACTACTATGAAGAATAAGATTGTTTGGTTTATGGTATTCTCGGTAATATTCCTGATTATAAGTGTTATACTCCAGTTCTTCAAGGATGGTATTATCGATCCAGTTCGGCTTTTGGCATCGGCTGGTGGAATTGGTATAGCTTTTTTTATTAATATAGCACCAAAAAAACCAATTGTATTATGGATTGGATTGGTTCTTACCGCACTTAGTATGCCCATTATTCTGGTAGGAGTGGTTTTATTGATTCTTTCGATATTTTCTATTCATCCTACCGGGGGTAGCATGCTTGGTATTTATGTCTTAGGAATTGTTATCATTTTCTATCTCGCCAAAAGGTTTGGAGTCAAGCATTTTTTCCCCGACCCGGTTGTGGACGAAAGAATTGTGCTGCATTATGCCTGGTCGGGCTCTTTGTCGTTTATATTCCTTAATTTCCTGATCATAGGGGCAATTATACAACCCTGGATAGCTCTTGACCAATTAGGGTTATGGATAGGTATTTTAATCTCAGGATTACTTTTTTGGTTTGCCAGCTTGGTTCTTTTGGAGATGAAAAAATAATGAAAAATAAGCTGAAAGTCTACCGCGCAATGCATGACTTGACACAGGAGGAATTGGCAAATAAACTGGGAGTTACTCGCGCCACCATAAACGCGATTGAAAAAGGGAGGTACGACCCTTCCCTTAAACTGGCCTTCAAAATAGCACGCTTTTTTGAAGTAGCTATTGAAACTATATTTATTGAAGAAAAGTTATAGTGTATTTTATTAAGAATTTCTTTAGCTTCTCAAGGCCGATTGCATTTGTGTTGGTTTTTTTGATTCCTTGAAACTATATAAAAATAAAAATTTTACCCCTTAAACAACAAGAGATAAAATGTAGCTTTTAACATGGCGGAGGAGGTGGGATTCGAACCCACGTGCCACTTCCATGACAACCGCATTTCGAGTCTAGCCGCCTAAGTATACTTTAACGGTAAATGGAAGTTAATACATGTAGATAGTATTCCCCGGAAGCCTTGTAAAATCAGGGTTTCCGGGGATTTTTTTCGTGCTTGCAAGGGAAATTAGGCATTGCAGAAATCAGCGAAAAAATTGCTTCCAACCCTGTTTTGGATAGAACTCGGATAGAACTAGAAAATTCTATTATTCTTACCGGTAAAACTCGCTTCACCACTTGCCGTTGACACAAATTTAAGAAAGTGAGTGAAGCAAATGAATTTTAATGAATATTGCCGTTCGGTAATTGATCGTTATCCTGAATATGTCACGCAAAAAGAAATGTGTGCCATCTTGGATATTTGCAAATCAACAGCCTACTCTCTCCAAAAAAAAGGCTTGATACCCTTCGATTATGTTAGCACATCAGAAGGCAGGAGACAACGGATAAAAATTACTGACATCCTGCTGTATCAATATAAAAAGATGTCCTTTGATGAATTAGAAAATGAGTATACTAAAGATTTACGCCGTTATTACCAAAAACAATTGTGCGATTTCCCCCTACTGCTTTTAGTTCCTGATGTAATACGTTTTACCGGATATTCAGAAACAACGGTAAGCAATTGGATACTGCGCAATGAATTAAAGCCTCTGAGCTATAAAAACAAACGCATCCGCTCATTTCATCGAGGCAGAGGAACATTTATCACAAAAGAATCATTCCTTGATTTTTTGACCGGCCTGTATTATCGAAGCATTACAAGAAAATCAACCGTGCATAAAGAGCAAGCCAGACAATACGAGCAGCTCTTTGACACTTTCATGTCAAAGCGAGGTGCTGTAAATGTCTGACTATAGCTTTCTTATAAATAGGTATCCCGAATTTGTTACGAAAAATCAGTTTTATAGGATATGCCATATAAGCAAAAATACCGCGCTGTATTATCTGCGGAATGGTTTTATTCCTTGCATTGATTCCGGGAAAAAGACGCGCAGATATAAAATTGCAATCAAAGATATTGTCTTCTTTTTGCAAGACAGAGACGAAAACCCTGAAAAATACTATCTGCCGAACCATTATAATAACCCGTTTTTGCCGCGTGAAATTAGGCACTATAAGGCCAAACCGAGGTCTGATAATAGGTTTGCTCACTGCAAGTTAAAAGGCATAAATGAGGTTAGGGATTACCTGCAATATCTTGAACTGCAATTTGCAGATTATCCCGATATGCTGACGACTAAACAAATACAACAAATTACCGGCCATTCACCAACAGTAATATCTTTGTGGTGCAAGTCCGGCAAAATAAAATATATCAAACAATATAATATTTACTTTCTTCAAAAAAAGAGTGTCATTACCTATTTATTCAATCGTGAGTTGCAGCAATGAGTATTAAGCTACTTGCTCTATTTCTGTTATAGAGCAAGTGGCTTTTTTACATGAAAGGAGGAAATTTTAGTGTCAAAAGTAATTGCCCTTGCCAACCAAAAAGGCGGGACGGGCAAAACGACCACAACGGTCAATCTGGGTATCGGCCTTGCAATGCAGGGAAACAAGGTGCTTTTGGTGGACGCGGACGCGCAAGGGAACCTAACGGATTCATTGGGCTATAAGGAACCGCATGAGATACCCGTTTCGTTGGCTACCATCCTATCAAAAGTCATTCTTGAAGAACCCTATACGCCGGACGAGGGTATCCTCCGCCATGCGGAAGGTGTTGATCTCATGCCGGGCAACATCGAACTGTCGGCCATTGAGGTATCCCTCGTCAATACCATGAGCCGGGAAACAGTGTTGCGCAGCTACATCAACACCGTAAGAAACAGGTATGATTATGTGCTGATCGACTGTATGCCGAGTTTGGGCATGTTGACCATCAACGCTCTCGCTGCGGCAGACAGCGTAATTATTCCTGTTCAAGCCCACTACCTGCCTGCCAAAGGAATGACACAGCTTTTACAGACCATTGCCAGGGTACGTAAGCAAATTAATCCCAAACTGACTATTGACGGTATTCTTCCGACGATGGTAGATACCCGTACCAACTTTGCCAAGGATATTTCTTTTGTTCTGCGCCGTGATTATGGCGACAAACTGAATGTTTTTAAATCAGAAATTCCCCTGTCTATCCGTGCGGCAGAAACCAGCGAAAAAGGTAAGAGTATTTATGCTTATGACCCGCAAGGAATAGCGGCAAAAGCCTATGAAGCCTTTACAAAGGAGGTGCAGAACATTGGCGAAAAGCAGCGCAAGAGACAGCATCAAGCTGGCCTCAGTAGATGACCTGTTCACCACCGAGGAAAGCCGCACAGATAATCAGCGTGAAAAGGTGCTGGACATTCCCCTATCGGAAATCAGTGATTTTCCCAATCACCCGTTTAAGGTGAAAGCAGATGAAGACATGCTGGAAATGGCAGACAGCGTAAAGCAGTACGGTGTTTTAGTCCCTGGCCTTGTGCGGCCCAAAGCGGACGGCGGCTATGAAATGGTGGCCGGACACCGGCGCAAAAAGGCAAGTGAGCTTGCAGGCAAGGAAACAATGCCCTGCATTGTCCGTGAACTGGAAGACGACCAGGCCACTATTATTATGGTTGACAGCAATCTGCAAAGGGAAAGCATTTCTCCAAGTGAAAAAGCCTTTGCCTACAAAATGAAATTAGAAGCCATGAAACGCCAAGGAGAAAGAACGGATTTAACTTCCGCCCAACTTGGGCGGAAGTTAGACGGAAAAGAATCACGGGAAATACTTGCGGAACAAGTAGGAGAAAGCCGCAATCAAATTTCCCGATATATCCGCCTTACCTCCCTGCTTCCCTCCATTCTTGAAATGGTGGACGAAAAGCAAATCGCCTTTAACCCTGCTGTGGAGCTTTCCTACCTGGCCGAAAACGAACAACAAGACCTGTACAACACCATGCAGTCGGAGGAATGCACCCCGTCCTTGGCGCAGGCACAACGGATGAAAAAGCTCAGTCAGGACGGACGATTGAGTGTGGATGTTATTTTTTCTATTCTCACTGAGGAGAAACCGAATCAAAAGGAAAAATTCAATATCCAACGGGAGCGCATTGACCGGTTTTTCCCCAGTAGCTTTACCGAAAAACAGAAAGAGGACCTAATCGTTCAGTTGCTTGAAAGCTGGTACAAAAAGCGGCAGCGGGAGCAAGAACGATAAATCGGTATTTGACCGCTACGTACAGCAATCCCTTCTTTAATGAATGAGGGGTTTTTTTGTGCCTTCTTTTGAAAGGAGGTGCTTTCATGCACTTTACAGAAGGCCCTCTGCGCGCATACGAACGCATGATGCAGGAAAAACCGGGACATGACCGCAAACCCGTTAAAGTGGCGGAGGAACGGGATTGCAAGCATTGTCTGCACTTTGACGAGTATAAAGGAAAATGCGGCAAAAAAAAGTGCGTCATATTCGATGATTAAAAAAGTGGTTTTACACCAAGGGGGTAGCTTACGAAAAGTGCAGACAGCGCCGCCTTTTCTTCATCCCCCTCTCCACACCTTTCTCTGAAAAACTTACCTGCCGAAAAAAATACGTTGCTCTTCGGCTGGGGTAATATTCTTGAAATCCATACGTCACCAAATAAGCCTGCCGCAAAGAAAAAGAACAATATACATGAAAGTCAGCCCCCTTTCTTTTTCGGCAGGTAGAACCTCCCCTTCCCCCTATTTTAAAAACTCGAAAGGAGGAACAGAACAATTTGAAACTACTCAAGAATCGGATATTTTTAAGCGCCCTTTGCCTAATCCTAGCGGCGGGCGTTTCTTTTTTGCTCCTGCCTCGCTTTTACGAAAGCAAAAGTGCAACGGTCATGGTGTTAAGAGCGGCGCAGGACATCCCGTCAGGGACGGAAATTCAGGACAAACACCTTGTTTCAGCGGAAGTCGGAAGCTATGGCCTGCCGGAGGATGTCATGAATGACAAGTCCCTGATTATTAGAAAAATCGCCCAGACGGACATTACCAAGGGGGATTTTTTGTTTCCGCAAAAACTAGGCGGAACGATTGCTAGCGAGCTGCTTGACCGCATTGCCGCAAATAATCAGCGCCTAGTTACTATCAGCGTGCCCAGCATCGCGGCGGGATTATCCTCCCACCTGAGAAGCGGCGATATCGTAACGGTGGCCGTGTTTACAGATAAATCACCCAACGGCCAAAGCGCCTCTCCGCAGGTGATCATCTATCCCGAATTGCAAGGGCTTGAGGTTTACAGCGCAGAAAATGCCCGTGCCCAGGATGCTTCCCAGGTCCGGAAGCAGCAGGCCGAAAGCCAGTCCTCCACCGGAGACCCCATCGTGAAAGCCGTGACACTGATTGTCACCGAAGCGCAAGCGGAGAGGCTTATCCAGGCTGAATACACCGGCAAACTGCATTTGGTCTTTGAGAAACGGGGTGTAAGCCGTGAGCAGTAAAATCATCGCCGTCTGGGGCGGCAGCAACAGCGGAAAAAGCACCTTCGCAAGCAACCTGGCCTGCGCCCTTTCCACCCGTGATCAATTGGTGGGCCTCATTTCTTCCAATTTGGTCTTCGGAGAGCTGCAAATCTTCTTCGGCCAGAATGTCCCCCCGGATAAGGGCCTGTTCCGGGCACTAAGCGAAGACAACCCCAACATCGGGGAGAAATTCGCGGAGTCGGGGGAGAGCAAAAACCTATTTTTCCTGTCTGCTCCCACCCGGTATACCGGGCTTCTCTGTGACACCGTAACCCTTGCGCAGGTGGAACAAATGATAAACGCGGCATCCGTAGCGTTCGACATTCTGGTCATCGACGAAGCCGCAGAGCTGACAAACCCGGTGTCAAGCGTGGGCCTGTGGCTGGCGGAAACAATCTGCACCCTGCACCGACCCTCCATTTCTGCGCAGATGTGGCAGCAGGGCGTTTCCGATTTTGTGCGGGAACTGCACATAGCGGAAAAGCAAATCCATATCCTGCAAGCGCCGGACGGCGAATTCGACGATCAGACCTACCGGGAGATGACTGGTCTTTCCTTTTCCTTTGAGCTGCCTTACGTCAAGCGAGCCAGCGAGCTGCAAAACGCCGGAACGCCTTTGTATTTCCACCGCGACCGGGCCTGCCGGGATTACGGCAAGGTGTTGGAACAGATTGCGGACAGAATCTGCGGAGGTGGGAAGCCATGAACAGCCGGTTTTCCATCCATGACCTGATCTACCACGCTAATAAGCGGCGCTCCGCCACCGAGGAAAGCAGCCTGGAAGCGCGGGACTACGGTGAAATATTAGACAGACTGCAACGGATCATTGCTCAAAATCATTCCACGGAGCTGGCCCAGGTCCTGTACTCCCAGGAGGCGGAAGCCAAGCTCAAAGACCTGATTATGCGCTACTTGAACAGTGAGCAGTTGGTGTCCAAAGACCTGCGGAACATTTCCGAGCTGGTGGACGCGGTGTATAACGACATGGCCTTTGTGGGGCTTTTATCCCCCTATTTGCAGGACCCCGATACTGAGGAGATCAATGTCAACGGCTATAGCGGCGTTTGGGTGCAGTACAAAGATAAAAAAGTGCGCCTGCCGGAAACCTTCGGCAGCCCGGAAGCCTGCGCCAACATCGTCAGGAAAATGAGCAGGTTTGGCGGCGTGATCCTGGACGGCTCCAAGCCTGTCGGGGACAGCTATATTTCACGGGGTGTCAGAATGTCGGGCGCAATAGAACCCTGTGTTGACGCGAATGCCGGGGCCATCGCCTCTATCCGCAAGCAAAAGCCGTCTTTCATCACCAGGCAGAACCTGATTCGCTGGGGGACGGCGACGGCGGAGGAATTGGACTTTTTAACTACCTGCGTCAACAACGGCGTTTCCATCGCCATTGCCGGAGCTACCGGCAGCGGCAAAACGGCGGATATGGGCTACATCCTTAGCTCCGTGGCTCCCGAGAAGCGCATCGTTACCATCGAGGACACGCGGGAATTATCGCTGGCCAAGTACGATGAAAACGGCGTAATGCTCAATGATGTGGTTCATCTCCTAACAAAGGAAGCGCCGAATGAGATTACCCTGCTGGATTTGCTGAAACTCTCCCTGAGACTCCATCCCACCCTGCTTGTCCCCGCCGAAATGCGGGGAAAGGAAGCTATGGTGGTTCAGGAAGCCGGACGGACGGGGCATACGGTTATTAGCTCGTTGCACGCCAACAGCGCCAGAACCGCTTACGACCGAATTTTGACGATGTGTTTAGAAGCCGGAACCTCATTATCCGAGGGAAGGCTAATGAAAAACATCGTGGAAGCCTTCCCGGTCATGCTTTTCAAAATGCAGCTCCCGGACCATTCGAGAAAATATATGGAGATTTTTGAAGCCACCGGGGTGCAGAACGGTGAAGTCACCGGTGACACCCTTTTCAAATATGTGGTGGATCACTATGAACGGGATAAGGCTGGGAGGATTACAAAGGTTGTTGGAAGTCACCAACGTTTGGGAAACATCTCCCCAACGCTGGCCGAAAAGCTCTTGGTGTGCGGCGTCCCGCAAAAGGAGATCCGCCGCTTCGCGGAAGGAGGCCCCGCATGAACCCGATTCACCTATCCTTTATTCTGGTATTCGTTCTTGTGAGCCTGGCCCTGTTCCTGCTGCTCAAGCTGAACCCTTTTGCGGTAGAGCAGAACCCGCTGAAAAAACGCCGCCTCTATCTGGCAGGCGCAAAGCTGAAAACCGCCGAGCGGATCGCCATCCGGCTGCAAACCCTGTTCCGCCAGACCCGCTGCACGCAAAAAAAATTCCTCATGATGATGCTGACAGCGGCGGCAGGCGGTTTTCTGGCCGGAATGATGCTGTTTAACAGCCCCGACCTGGCGGCGGTAGCGGCGGCATGTCTGCTTCCCGCCCCCTACATCTACCTGACCGTAAAAAGCGCGACGGTGGCACGGGAGGAAATAGAAGGATTGGAGAACACCATGTCCGTCATCACCAACGCCTATGCCTCCTGCGACGATATTGTCAAAGCCATCGAGCTGTACGTTGAAGAAAAAAACCGCTACCTTCCGCCCCATCTGAGAACCATCACGCCCTTTGACGAGTTGGTTTCGGAAATAAAATACATCAATCCCAACATCGAACACGGGCTGTACCGTCTGTCGGCCAAGATACGCAACCGCTATTTTGCCGAGTGGACCAAAATACTTATCCTGTGCCACCACGACCGGCGGCTGAAGTTCGCCCTGTTCCCGGTGGTCAAGGCCATGAACGACGCCAAGTCCATGCAGGTGGAGAGCGACGGTATGATGGTGCGCGTCTGGCGGGACTACTTATTGACGGCGGGCCTGATGTTCTCCGTCATTCCCATGATGCGCTTTTCAAATGCTGAATGGTTTTCCATCCTGACCACAACCGCCATCGGCAAACTGCTGGTTGTCCTCATGCTGCTGACCGCCCTTGGCACGGCGTTTTACGTCATGAAGGCGACTAAACCTTCCAACAGATAGCAAAGGAGGTTCACCGTTGTTTTACCAGATTATCATTTTCATCCTGCTGCTTGCGGCAGGATTTCTTATTTGCCGGGAGCTTTTGAAAATCCCCAGGGCCAACATGAAGAAAAACCTTAGAAACTTGCAGACCGAGAAAGAAAAGCCGGGCCAACGGCTGCTGAACCGCTTTGTCATGCCCCTGGTCAAGCCGGTTGCCCGGCTGATCCGGCTCGATCCCGTACAGGAGGCAAGGATGCTCTCCATGCTGCGGCGCGGGGGGCTGGCCCTCACGCCCCAGGAATACCAGGCCAGGGCTCTCGTCTGCGCCGCCTTCACCCTGCTGCTCCTGATTCCCCTTTTGTTAATGGGTGCCGCAAGCATCGCATCGATAATCATCATCTTCGCGGTGGTCGTCTATTTCCATTTCACGTCCGACCTCAAAGATCAATTAAAAGCGAAAAAGAACCGCATTGAAATGGAAATGCCGAGTTTCATCCGTTCCATCCTGTACAAGCTGGACGATATGCGGCAGGACGGTCAAAAAACAGTCGTCCAAGTAGACCTGGTGCAAATTTTTGAGGACTACCTGCGCGTTGCCAACGATGTGTTTTATGACGACATTTCCATCCTGGTCCTGGAGATGAAATCCATCAGCATTGAAGCCGCGCTGCGAAACTTCAACGCGCGTCTGGGGCTGACGGATATTTCCTTTCTCGTTAACGCCCTCATCGGTCTGCACCGGGGCGAGCATCAAGGGGAGGCTCTGGCCTACCTTGCCCGAGACATGGACATCAAAGCCAGGGAAGCCCTGAAGACAAAACTGAATAAATTGCCCGGCAGGGTCAAGATCGCGTCCATCCCTCTGGTAGCGGTGACCCTGGCTACTTTGTTGTTCGTTATCGGCTCCCACATGACCAGAGCAATGGGGGGGCTTTTTTAACACGCTGAAACGGGGAAAACCCCTTTCAAATAATCCATTTTTCAGGGGGGAGCGCACATGTAAAAGAAAAAAACCGCAGCCCCATCATTACCGAAGAAAGGAGGAAATTCCATGAGAAAGAGGATGGCAAACGCTCTTGCAAAAGCCAAGAGCGTGCTGGCAAACCCCTCCGGCGACCAAATAACCGGCTGGCTGATTGTGGTGCTGGTTGTCGTGGTGGTAGGCGCAATCTTCATGACCCTGTATCAGGGTTCCATCACCGACATCTGGAACAGCATCGTTGCCAAAATCACCGGCCTTTTGAACTAATTGCAGCCAAAAGGCGGCGCAGGGGAAGCATTGCTTCCCCTTTTCAACCCAAATCTAAAAAATAAACGGAGGTATTTATCATGATGACTGCTTTAAAAAACAAAATCAGAATGGCGGGCCTGAAAGCCCGAAACGTACTGGCAAATCCGTCCGGGGATCAAATGACCGGCTGGCTCATCGTGGTGCTCATTGTCGTTGTCGTGGGCGCAGTGTTCATGACCCTGTATCAAGGCTCCATCACCACCATCTGGAACAGCATCGTCACCAAAATCACCAACCTGTTGAACTGATGAAAGCCGCAAAAGGCATATCCGCAGACGCGGGAGGTGCAAGACCAATGAACAGACAGCACCGGGGCTTATGGGGGAGAGCTTCTCTCCCCCGGCCTTTTCCAAAGCTGCTGAACAAAGAAGGCAGCAGCTATTTCGATCTGATCATCAAGACCCTGGTGGTGATTACGCTCATGGCCACGGTGATCAGTTTTTTGGGCGTTTTCACCACTTATTTGAATTTAAATCACATGTGTCGGCGCGTTGTGCGCGTGGTTGAACTGGAGGGGCAAATAGCCGAACCCGCCTATGACGTGTTTTATCGGTTGAAGCAACAAACCGGCCTGTCGCCGGAAATGACCATCGAGGACGTGGTATATTGCGACGAGCAAAGCCAAAAAATCCAGTTAAGGGACACTTTCACCATCACAATGACCTACAGCCACGCCTTTACCCTTTTCAGGCCGTCCTTTACGGCCCCCATTCAAATCCATATTCCCATGCGCGTAAGTATCACCGGCATGTCGGAGAAATACTGGAAACTGCCCGAATAAGCGCCGGAAAGGAGGAAAGCCGTGGGCCATTTCAAGCGAATGATGAACAACCGGAAGGGCGACGTTTTTTTGTTTATCCTGATCCTCGTCTTTTTCATTCTAACCCTTTCCGTAATCCTAAGCGAATACTTCCGTATAGAAAGTCTCTACCAGCAAGCGGAGTACGTCATTCAACGGGGCGTAAACAGCTCCGTGGAATACGCCATGCGGGACAATTACCGTCGGGACGGCTATTCCCGGATGGACAGCGCCCTGGCCCAAGAGATGCTGTACGCCTATTTGTACGAAAATATGGGGCTGGATTCTGAACTAAACAAGTATGCCGGGAATCAGTGGGTTTACCAGCTTGAAGTTGAGCGCATCGACGCCACCGACAGCCCACCCGGCCTGACGCTGACCGGGACGCTGAAAACCCGCAGCGCCTTTAATTTTCTGAGCGGCACGATCCGGCTACCCTTCACCATATCCAGCGTCAACATCCGCATTGAGGAAGGAGGTTCCCCATGATTAAAAAGCTCATCTTTACCATTCCACTTGTGCTTGTCTGCTGCCTGCTGCTGTCCGCCAAAGCCTTTGCTTTGTCAGAGAGCGACATTGCCATCAATATCGCTTCTCCCATAGACAGCCTGGCAAGCGAAAGCGGAGTGATTGCCGTGGAGCAGTTCCCGGCTCAGATTACGATAAACACCACGGCCAAAACCGGCAGCCTCACAGAGGTCCGGCTGGAGTATGGCGGCCAAAGCCAAGCGATAACCCCAAACTACACATTGACGATTGAAAATAAGGAAGCTTGCGGCCCCTACACCATTACCGCCCAAACGGATCAGGGGGCCGTTCTTGTCGTTACGGCCAATGTGGTGTTTCAAGTCCGGGCGACCTATGACACCCGATACCGCACCATCGGCATGAACGTGAAAGAAATCTACGAGGGCGAAACGCTGTTGAAATCCTTCCCGGAGCCGCAAGGCATCGACCTCATAAACGCCAACACCGTGGCCGACCATGAACGGGAACGGATTTCCGGGTGGATCGGCAAACATGACGGCGGCACCTACACGCTAAAAGGAAGCCTGGTGGTGGAAATCCACAATATTTCAACGGGTGAAATCTACGGAACCTATGACACGGGCACGAGTTTTGAACCGCTGACCACCCGTTTCGACTGGACGCCCCAAACTCTGATTGCCTTTGAAACCACGGGCAATACGGCGCTATCCTATCAGGCCCCGGTGAAAATTGATGTGGAAGCGACCTGGTGCGACGAAAGCAAGCAGGAGATTTTCGGGAAGCTTACCGCCCAAGACAAAGGAGTGCCGAAGCTGCTTTACCCTTATCAGACCACCTCCGTCACCTTTGCCAAAGACGATATTTCGCTTTCCCGCAACTTCATTTATTGCGGCCTGGAATGGGACTACACGCCGGAAACTGCGGAATACACCGATGGGGAAAGCGCAACCCGGACCGAAATCACGCAGAAAATCCATTATCAGATTCCCGCCGCCGACTTCTATTTTAAGTTTAAAGCATGTGACGGGAACGACCTGTCGGTTGCCATCCGCGCCCCGGCCATGGTGAACCGGGGCGACGATTATTCCTTCACCGTCATTTACATGAACAGCGGAAAGAGTCCCGCCTATGACGTGCCCCTTAAAGGTGCGACGGACGGCGTTCTGATAGAGGAAATTCCTGCTGTGCGGGACTTCCAGCCCAATACAAGCCAAACCTATGTTGTCAAACGAACCGCCGACACCGCCGCCGGTGAAATCCATTTGTGGGCCAACATCGGTGTGCCGGAGGGCTTCCATGACGGCAATCTTAGCAACAATACCGCCACGGCGGTGATCAAAATCGTTGACCCCGCGCCCGAAGCAACGCCCGAGCCCGGAGACCAGCCCGACCAGCCGGATAACCCGGACAATCCCAGCGACCCCGGCAATCCCCCGGACGAACCGCCCGTCCTGAAGGAATCCTGCGACCTGTCGGCAAGCATCCTGGCCCCGCCCACGGTTTACGAGCATGAGGCTTACAGCTTTACCGTGAGCTTTCCCAATCATTCCGATATGGACCTGAAAGCTGTACCCTTGAAGGGGAAACGCAATGAAAATACGCTGTCGCAAATTCCAAAAACGGCTGACTTCAAGCCGCAGGAAACCAAATCCTTTACCGTCACGGGCACGGCGGGGAACGCGGGCGAGGTATACCGCCTGTGGGCCAATATCACAGCACCAAATGGATTGACAGATGAAAATCCAATCAACAACACCGCGATTTCAAGCATCACGGTAGTGGAAAAACCTGCTGACAGCCCGGATAATCCGCCGAACCCCGATAACCCTGATAATCCCGAGGAACCCGGCAATCCCGACGATCCGGATGATCCCAATAATCCCGATAACCCGGATAACCTGCTGTGCGACGTATGGGTCAATCTGTCATCGCCGCCGATAGCCTACCAACAGGAGGAATACGACTTTACCGCATACTTTGCCAACTCCACCGGTAAGGCATTAACTGATGTGGGCCTGAATGTCACCATCGACGGCAAGGCGGTTTCCGCCGTGCCCGCCACGGCCAATTTCAAAGCCTATGAAAAGAAATCCTTCCTTATTACCGGCACGGCAGGCGAAAAAGGAACAATCATCCGGCTTTCGGCACAGGTATCGCCGCCCGTGGACTACAAAGACACCAACATGGGCAACAACCAGGCAGCGGCGGAGATCGCGGTATTGGAGCGCCCCTATGACCTGGACGTGCAGCGCATCACTCCCGACCGATACAAAGAAAATCAATCGGTCATTACCACCGTCAAGGTTTCCAACCGTGGAAGCCTCGACTTTACACCGGGGCAAAACGTCATCGTGCTGTTTGAAATCCCGGAATTAGCTTTTTCAAAGCGCATCAACACGATAGTGATGGAAAAGGACACCTGGAATGTCGTATCAGTCAGATGGGATACTCCGAGCGTCCAGACAGATAAAAACATCACCCTGATTGCCACCATCAACCCCGATAAGATTTTGGATCATGAAACCTCCACCGCCAACAACACCTATACCCAACAGGCCGTCATTAAAAACGTAACCTATGAGGCACCGGAGGAAAGCCGGGCGTTGCCCGACCCGCCCCAAAGAAATGAACAGCCCAGGGTGACATGGTGGGAGCAACGATATGAAAACGGTCAGTTTGTATGGCGGCAGTTTTACGCCGAATTACGGGTAAATGCCACGCTGGACTATGACACCAAAGCCAAAGGTTATCTCAAATCGGGCTATGGCTATGCCATCCGCGTCACGGCCACTGTGAACACCAACTACGACCGGCCGGAGCTGATTACCGCCCCGCAGACGGCGGAGGTCTATTTGCCCGAACACCGCTATGAAACCGCCATCCCCTTGGTAAAGGAAGGCGGGCAATTTATTTTCCGGGAGAATCCCTCCTCTCCCTTCCGCTATAGGAAGCAGTACATCCCGGTCTGGTTCCCGGATTTCAGGGATTACATCGTACAGCTCCTTGTGACCGATGTGCACACGCCTGCGGGAACGCTGTCCAAGTGGACTACCGGAGGGGAACTGAAAATCTATGTGGTGGACAGCATGTACGACGATGATACCACCGTGGGAAATTGATATGCTGCCGTTTTGTGTTATCCCTCTCCTGTGGGCGGCTTTTATGGATTGGAAAAAGCGGATTATCCCCGACTGGACATGGATAATAATCCTTACAATCGGCGGCGTATCCGCTTTTTTGTTTCCAGAACCGGCCCCGGCCCAGCGAATTGCGGGATTTCTGCTGCCGGGTGCTTGCCTACTTTTTCTGGCCGTGAAATACGGAGGCGTGGGCGGGGGTGATATAAAGCTGACGGCAGCGCTGGGGTTTTGCTTTGGCCTGAACGCGCTGGCGGCCATCCTCCTTTTCGCTTTGCCCCCCGCCTGCGTCTATGCAAAGGCAACCCGGCAAAGGAGCGTACCGTTGGCCGTCTTTTTGTGCATCGGCTTTTTTATATATGCCGGTGTTCTTTTTATATACGGACTGACCTGCTGACTTAAATACAAGGGAGTGTTTTTTGTGGAGTTGAAAACGATTTTAGCCGTCGTGCTTTGCCTGGTGATTATCGGCGGCACAGTGTACCTGCACCTCAAGCGGAAAGAGAAATAACGGACCTGCGGAAAAAGGACGGATAACCGCCCCTTTTCCGCTGCCCGTAAAGGAGCGTGAACCTACAAATGACTGAAAAAAAACGCATGGTGGATACCTACGAGGTAATACACGCCATCCATGTTGGTGATAGAGAAATCCTTTTTGCGGTTGACGACGGGAAATCCGATTGTCCGTACCTGGTATGCGACTGCAACTGGGATAACCCGTTGGGCATCGAGCAATTTTTTGACGCTGCCGGAAGCGACGACTACTTGGAAATGATGACCGAGTTTACCAACCGGGTGCAGGCGCAGCTTGAGGCGGTTAAAGCGGAACGGGATAAAATTACCGTCCCACTTCCGCCCTTCACACCGGAACATTGCACACCAAACAATTACGGCGAAAGCATTGAAAACAAGGTTGTGGTCATCAGGACGGAGCGCCTGCGTCCTGAATACCGCACCGCCGATAATCAGCTTGTGCTGGCCGTGGGCGGCTTTGGCACTTATGCCAATGCCAGAGGCCGGGCGGTCTACACCGTCAATCTTTACTCCGGCAAGGAATCCCGCTGGAATCGGGAGGATATCCTGGGCGTTCTGAAAACCGAATATATACCCGATTGGGCAAAGGAACAGCTAAAACAGATACTGGCCGGGCAACAGGCCAAGCACAAAAAACAAGTACAGGAGCGATAAATTTATGGATAAAAAAATGATACGTTTTATCGACAGCAGCTACAAAGACTTGTTTTCCATACCGGATGGCGGGAATGTGGCCTTAACCCTTTTTGACGGAGAAACAATCATTCGCCCTTGTCAATATATGGATGAATGCCACGCCAAAATCGGATATCGTGTTTTTCACATCTGCGAATTTGCCGAAATTATGGAGCGCAACGGCACAATTTATGCACCGGAGGTTATGCAAAAAGGTGATATTTTTGGCACCTATGAAATTTATCAGATCAAAGATGTACGGAGTACGGATTATTGTTTCCGCTCCTATGCGGAGGCCTCCCCAAAAATCAGCAGAAGTGATTATACGCGAATGTACGCAGGGATGCTTGCTCCCAACATGTCCTTAGACCACCTATATGCGAAACATAACATGGATAACCGCCCATTTGGAGATAGGATGCGTTCGTTGTCTATGAGTGATGTAATCGTAATAAACCGTGACGGAAAAGCAACCGCTTATTATGTGGATACTGGCTTTAAGGAAGTCCCGCAGTTTTTATATATAGATCGGCGGGAACGGCAACAGGAAAAAGACGAGGATGCACCACAGCCCACTATCCCGAAAAAACGGCACGAGCCGGAACGTTGAAGCCACGTACTTTCTTAAGGAGGGAGGGAAAACATGAACGATCTGACCAGATACAGGCTGTGCGCGGGCCTCCACGCCCCCGCGTCGGCCAAGCTCCTCTACTGCTACCTGCTGGATATGGCGGGAGGACGCCACCACAGTGTGGTCATATCCATCAAAAACCTTGCCCAAAGCGTGGGGCTTTCCCGTTCGGCCACCAGCCGCAATCTGAATCGTTTGAGGCGGGTGGACATGATCAGCATTGTTCCCCGGTACTCCGAAGACGGCGGCAGGCTGTCCAACCAATATACATTAAAATAGGGAGGGATGCGCATTGGCAACCAAGCTGCAACTGATTACAGAGCTTTCCGAAAGGACAGCCCGCAGTGTCACCAGAAGCCATGCCAACTGGATCTCCTTCCTGAAAACCGCGGCCTGGAGTTACAAATATCCGTTTCAGGATCAGCTTTTGATTTACGTACAGCGACCCGATGCGACGGCCTGCGCTTCCATTGAAGTGTGGAACGAAAAACTGGGACGCTGGGTAAACAAAGGCGCGAAGGGCATTGCCCTCATTGACGACAGCGGAGGCCGGTTAAGGCTCCGCCATGTGTTTGACGTGAGCGACACCAACAGCCGCTACAACCGTCCTATCCCACTGTGGGAAATGCGGGACAAATATGCCGAAGCGGTAATGGAATCCCTGGAAAACACCTTTGGGGAGCTGGACGACAAGACCAATTTGCCCGCCGCGCTCATTTCCGCAGCGCAGAATGCTGTGGAAGATAATTTTTCCGATTACCTTTCCGAACTGATAGATTACCGGGAGAATAGCGTTCTTGAAGATGTGGACGACCTCAATATAAAGGTTGTCTTTAAGGATACGCTCAAAATCTCCGTGGCCTGCATGCTCTTAACCCGTTGCGGCTATCCCGCCGACAAATATCTGACTTTAGAGGATTTCCAGAGCGTTATTAGCTTCAATACGTTGAATACCGTTTCCCGCTTGGGCGCGGCCACCAGCGACATAGCCGAAATGCTCCTGCGGGAAATCGAAGCCACGGTCAAGGACTTGCAAAAAGCGGAGCGAAGCCAAAGCCGCACATTTGCCAAAAGTCGAGGACCGGCGCACAATAAAAGCGTAAAGCAAATTGATGAAAGGAGCGGTGAGCATGGAACTGACCTACACACGGCAGGGCGATTATCTGATACCCGACCTGGCCCTGCCGGAAGAACAAACGCACATCGGCAAATATGGGATGTTGCGCAGAACATACCTGAAAAACCACCAGAAAGGAATGTACGCCAGCCTGATGCTGTCGGGCAAACTGGACGGCCACCTGGCGGAAATCGACCGGACGGCGAGGGAGCGCGTCGAGCGGATCACGGCGCAGCTTCTGGAAATGAGCCCCGCGCCGGACAAAACGAGCGATCAGATGGCCTGGGTAGGCCACATGAACAGCCTCAAGCACCAGGCCGAGGAATCGGTACTGACAGAGTTGATTTACAATTAGAATGGTATGACCGAGGAACGGAGGACAAGAGTCTTCCGTTTTTTCATTCCACCCCTCTTATCAACGAAATCCTGCGCTCCACCCCGCACTTACAAGCGACAAAGCAGGAAATCGTTGATTTTTTCGCCGCCCATGAGGACAGCAACGAGCGAACCAAATACATCAAAAGCATTTTTAACAATGACCGCACGGAGCTTTTCATCGGTGCGGATCAGCGCGTCGGATACAAGACCTATCAGAACGTCCTGCATCTTTGGGAAGGCAGTTTTTCCGAAAAAACATCCCAGAGCTACTATGATTGGGGCGTCATCGCCGGGCACTTTGCCAGCATGATATTACTAAACGAATTTCTTGACGAGCCACCGGCCTTGCCCTCCATGCAGCAGCAAATGAGCCTGATCCAGCAGGCGGAGGACGAAAAAACCTCCGCTTTTTCCATCCCCCAGGAAGCCATTGACGCGGTTTTGCGGCAAGGAAGCGGTGTGCAGGACGGAAAGTACCGGATTTATCTGCACTTCCAGCAAAACGCCTCCGCGAAAGAAAACGCCGATTTTCTAAAAAATGAGTATGGTACGGGCGGGCGCTATCCCGTCTTGGTTGGCACCCATATCGACGAATGGCACGACAGCAAGGGAATCGCCCTCACCAACGAAATCGGATTGGATAAGAAAATTATTCTACCGTGGACAAAGGTACAAAAGCGAATCGGCGAGCTGATTGCCGCCGACCGCTATCTGAACGATAAAGAAAAGGACCATCTGCCCGCCTACCGGCAGCAGATGGAGGAACGCCGCCAGCAGCTTGCCGAGGAAGCCTACGCCCGCGAAATCCTGAACCGGGAGCCTGCCCCCGCCGCACCACCGGAACCGCCAGCACGGGAAAATGCGCAGTATGCTTTTTCTCTTGGCGACACCGTTTATCTTGGCGCGGATGAATATGAGATTTTTTCCTTTGACGACGGCACCGTGCATCTCCGGGACATAAGCTTCCCGCTGTTCGGCAAGGAGCTTGCGCGGAGCGACTTTGAGCGGATGCTGCGGGAGAACCCCCTCAACGACCACCTTATAACAGCCGGGGAAGCACCGGAGCAACCAGCCGAAGAAAAAACGGAAAAACCGTTAGCCCGCGCGCTGTACCGGGAATACCTGCCCCAGGTTATTGACAGGGTGCGAAAAGATGAAATTTATCCCTACCTGCGGGACCGGGACACCGCCCCGGACAGCGCCAAGCAGGAATTAGACAGCGCCCTTGATCGTATTATTCTTTCCATGCGGGAGGAACATCCGGACTTTTACGAAGCTTACGCCACCCTGCCCCAGTTTCGGGAATGGCTCCAGGAGGACGTGTTCCAGCGGACCTATCAGGATTACCTGACGGAACCCCGCGACCTGGTGACCATCCACGCCGACGACCCCGACGCGCCGGAGTGGGTGCGGCAAACCAATATTACCGTCACCCGCGTGGTCGATACATTTACCTTCGACAATGAGGACGACGGGGACGAAAAATCCGATGTGGAATTGGACCAGGAACTACCGGACGGTCAAGCCGGGGAAACGGAAAAGCAACCAGCCGAAAAAGAAATAACTGTGGGCCTGGAATTGTCCATCGACGGCCGCCGCTTTGCCATTGACACGATTGACGAGGAGGCCGGAACGGTCAGCCTGCGGGACATCACCTTCCAAAACGGCGTGGGCTTCCCCATCTTCCGCCGGGAGAGGGTTGGCTTCGTGCGCGGCATTTTGGAGCAGCAGACGGGACCCGTCTGGCAGAAGATACAGGGCGGCGAAGCAACCAAAGTCCGCCTTGACCTTGTGCCGGAAAAACCGAAGCAGCCCCGCGTCAATTTCCATATTACCGACGATGAATTGGGGCACGGCGGCCAAAAGACCAAATACGGCTGGAATGTCGCGGCCATCCGTCTCTTGAACCAACTGGAGAAAGAAAACCGGCTGGCCACGCCGGAAGAACAGGAGATCCTGTCAAAATACGTCGGCTGGGGCGGCCTGCCGCAAGTCTTTGACGAGGCCAACCCCCAATGGGGGAAAGAAAACGCCGAACTGAAGGCGTTGCTGGATGAGGACGAATACAATTCCGCGCGGGCCTCCACCCTCAACGCCCACTACACGTCGCCCGTCGTTATCAAGGCCATGTACGCCTGTCTTGCCAATATGGGCTTTCAGACCGGCAATATTCTGGAGCCTGCCTGCGGCATCGGCAACTTCTTCGGCCTGGTGCCCGAGAGCATGAAAAACTCCAAGCTCTACGGCGTGGAGCTGGACGGCGTCACGGGCCGGATCGCCAGGCAGCTCTATCAAAACGCGAGTATTGCCGTACAAGGCTTTGAGGAAACCAACCTGCCCGACAGCTTTTTCGACCTGGCCGTCGGCAACGTGCCTTTCGGCAACTATGGTGTAGCAGACAAAAAATATGACAAGCATCATTTCCTCATCCATGACTATTTCTTCGCCAAGACCTTAGATAAGGTACGTCCGGGCGGCATAGTGGCATTTATTACAAGCAGCGGTACGCTGGATAAGCAAAATCCTGAAATCCGTAAGTACATCGCACAGCGGGCGGAGTTTTTGGGCGCTGTAAGGCTCCCGAACAATGCATTTTTGAAAAATGCCGGCACAGAGGTCGTCGCGGACATCATCTTTCTGCAAAAGCGCGACCGTGTGATAGATATTGAGCCTGATTGGGTGCATCTCGACAAAACCCCCGAAGGTTTCACCGTCAACAGCTATTTCGTCCAAAATCCCGATATGATTTTGGGACAACTCACTGAGGAAAATACACAATACGGACGGCAGGAATGTACCTGCCTGCCCCATGAAGACGCTGACCTTGCCGAGCTTCTCCGCGAGGCGCTGGAAAATATCCATGCCGAGATTACCGAGTATGAAATCGACGACATCAGCGAGGATGAGGATACTTCCTCCATCCCGGCAGACCCCAGCGTCCGCAATTTCAGCTATTGCCTGGTGGACGGCGAAATCTACTTCCGGGAAAACAGCCGGATGAACCGGGTGGAAACCTCCGTCACGGCCCAGGGCCGCATCAAGGGCATGATCGAGCTGCGGGACTGCGTCCGCGACCTGATCGAATACCAGACCGAGGATTACAGCGACGAGGCCATTTTGCAGCAGCAGCGCAAGCTGAACCGTCTGTACGACGCCTTTACCACCAAATACGGCCTGGTCAATAGCCGGGGCAACAGTATGGCCTTTGCCGACGACAGCGCCTACTGCCTGCTCTGCTCTTTGGAGGTGCTGGACGAAAACGGCGAGATGGAGCGCAAAGCGGACATGTTTACCAAGCGCACCATCCGGCAGCGTACCAGCGTGGCCCATGTGGACACCGCCGCCGAAGCTTTGGCCATCTCCATCGCGGAAAAAGCCTGCGTGGATTTAGGTTTCATGCACAGCCTGACCGGGCTTTCCGAGGAACAGCTTGCCGACGACCTGCAGAGCGTGATCTTCCGCAACCTCGGAGATCAAGACCCGGATCAAGTGCCGAAAGCCTTTTTCGATATCACCCGCTGCCCCTTCGTTACTACCGATGAATATCTTTCCGGCAATGTGCGGAATAAGCTCCGCCTGGCCAGAGGGCTTGCCGAAACGCAACCCGACCTTGCGGAGCAGATCGCCTCCAACATCAAGGCGCTGGAAGCGGTGCAGCCCCAAGACCTATCCGCCTCTGAAATCGACGTGCGGCTGGGCGCAACCTGGCTGCCTCCCGATGTGGTCAAGGACTTCCTGTTTGAACTACTGGAAACGCCGCCCATGTACCAGCGCTTTATCGACGTTTTTTATTCAAACTATACTGCCAACTGGAACGTCAAGGGCAAGAACGATGACCGCAGCGACAACATCAAGGCCAACGTCACCTACGGCACCAAGCGCGTCAATGCCTACAAGATTATTGAGGATACTCTTAATCTGCGTGACGTGCGCATTTTCGACACCATCTATGAGGATAACGTCGAAAAAAGAGTTTTGAACAAGAAGGAAACCGCTATCGCCCAGCAGAAGCAGGAGGCGATCAAGGAAGCGTTTCGGGATTGGATATGGAAAGACCCCCAGCGCCGGGAACGGCTGACCCGAATCTACAACGATCGCTTCAACGCCATCCGGCCCCGCGAATACGACGGCAGCCACATCCGCTTTACCGGCATGAACCCGGAAATCACCCTGCGCCAGCATCAGGTGGACGCGGTGGCCCATATCCTCTACGGCGGCAACACCCTGCTGGCTCATTGCGTGGGGGCAGGCAAGACCTACGAAATGGCCGCCGCCGCGATGGAAGGCAAGCATTTGGGGCTTTGTAGCAAGAGTATGTTTGTTGTGCCCAACCACCTGACGGAGCAATGGGCCGGGGAATTCTTGCAGCTTTACCCCAGCGCCAACATTCTTGTGGCCACCAAAAAGGACTTTGAAACCAAGAACCGCAAGAAATTCTGCGCCCGCATCGCCACCGGCGACTACGACGCGGTGATCATCGGGCATTCGCAATTCGAGAAAATCCCCATTTCCGCAGAGCGTCAAAAGCGCCAATTGCAGGAGCAGATATGGGAAATTACCGATGGCATCCAGGAAATCAAGGCGGCTAAAGGGGAACGCTACGCCATCAAGCAGCTTGAAAAGACCAAAAAAAACCTGGAATTAAAGCTGAAAAAGCTCAATGACACCAGCCGCAAAGACGACGTTGTGACCTTTGAGGAATTGGGCGTTGACCGGCTGTTCGTGGACGAGGCGGATTTTTACAAAAATCTGTTCCTCTACACCAAGATGCGCAACGTGGCGGGCCTGGCCCAGACCGAGGCCCAGAAATCCAGCGACCTGTTTGCCAAATGCCGCTACCTCGATGAACTGACGGAAGGCCGCGGCGTTGTTTTTGCCACGGGGACGCCTATTTCCAACTCCATGACCGAGATGTATACCATGCAGCGGTATCTGCAATACGAAGCCTTGCGCAAACAAGGCCTCCAGCATTTTGACTGCTGGGCCTCCACCTTCGGGGAAACCGTGACCGCCATCGAGCTTGCGCCGGAGGGTACGGGCTACCGGGCCAAAACACGCTTCGCCCGGTTCTACAACCTGCCTGAACTCATGAGCATGTTCAAGGAGGTAGCGGACATCAAGACAGCCGACATGCTGGACCTCCCCGTACCCAAGGCCAACTACCGCAACGTGGCCGTCAAGCCCAGCAAGTTTCAGCAGGACATGGTGGCCGAACTTGGCGAGCGCGCCGAAAAGGTGCGCAACCGCAAGGTGGAACCATATGAAGACAACATGCTGAAAATCACCAACGACGGACGCAAGCTGGCTCTTGACCAGCGTCTGATGAATCCCATGCTGCCCGACCATGAAGAAAGCAAGGTAAACGCCTGCGTGGATAATATCTTCCGCTTCTGGCAGGACCACCGTGACCAAAAGCTGACCCAGCTTGTGTTCTGCGACCTATCCACCCCGAAAAACGACGGGAATTTCAACGTCTACGACGATGTGCGCCAAAAGCTCATGGCGCGCGGCGTTCCCGCCGACGAGGTTGCTTTCATCCATGAGGCCAACACGGAAACCCGCAAAAAGGAGCTGTTTGCCAAGGTGCGCACGGGGCAGGTACGCGCCCTGTTGGGCTCCACCTTTAAGATGGGCGCGGGCACCAATGTCCAGGACCGCCTGATCGCGCTGCACGACCTGGACTGTCCCTGGCGGCCAAGGGATTTGGAGCAGCGCAGCGGCAGGATTGTCCGCCAGGGCAACAAGAACGACGAGGTGCATATTTTCCGGTATGTGACGGAAAATACCTTTGATGCTTATCTCTATCAAATTTTGGAGAACAAACAGCGGTTTATCTCCCAGATTATGACCAGCAAATCCCCTGTGAGAAGCGCCGAGGACATTGACGAAACGGCGCTGTCCTACGCGGAAGTCAAGGCGCTGGCGACGGGCAACCCGCTCATCAAGGAGAAAATGGATTTAGATATCCAGGTTTCCAAGCTGAAGCTATTGAAAGCGAACCACCTCAGCCAGCGTTACGCTTTGGAGGACAGATTGCTCAAACAATTCCCCCGGCAGATTAAATCCACCGAGGAACGCATTGCGGGCTATGAGAAGGACATTGCCCGGTATGAAAAGTACAGCGCAAAGGCCCCCGCCGTGGAGAAGACCGAGGAAAGCAAATTCGCGGGCATGACGGTCAAAGGCATTTCCTACCCCGAAAAGGCCAAGGCGGGCGCGGCCATCCTGGATGCCTGCAATCTAATGACTTCGCCGGAGCCGCAGAAAATGGGCAACTACCTGGGATTTCCGATGCTGTTTTCTTTCGATGTCTTTAACAAGAAATATCAAATTACGCTCCAGGGCGCTCTCAGCCATACGGTGTCCTTGGGCGCGGACGTTCACGGCAACATCACCAGGCTCAACAACGTCCTGGCCGATATACCATTGGAACTGGAATATTGCCGGGAACAGCTAAAAACCCTTCGCCAGCAGATGGAAACGGCCAAGAAAGAAATCGACGTCCCCTTTGAAAAGGAACAGGCGCTGCAAAGCAAATCCGCGCGGCTACATGAACTGAACATCCTGCTGAATATGGACAAGGCGGAAAACGAGATCATGGACGACCAACCGGACGAGGATATGGATATTCCCGAAAAAAAAGCCGTAGGCTATGAACGGTAATGGCTGAATAATCTTTAGCAGTTTTGACTTTCTATTTTCCCAGGCTTACAGTAAAACAAAAAACCAGGAAGGAGGCGCGTGATGAACGAACCTTTTATATTCCAGACCCTGCCGGAACGGATTACGGCGCTGTTCCCCGAAATTGACAGCGATACCGCCATTGACCTGCTGCACAACAATGACGAGTATGGACAACTCCATCAAAGAAAAGGGGAACTCACGGAGCGGCACCCTTTTATTTCGGCTGTCCTGGAGGGCGAGGGGCCGATTGCTCTGAGCGCGGAAGAACATAAAATCCTTACGGACTACCTGGATACAGCAACCCGAATGGAGGACATGGAGCGTATGCAGCTTTATTTTCGCGGGCATACGGACGGCTTTTCCTATCTCAAAAAAATCGGCGCAATATAGCCGCATTGCAAAAATTCCTTGAAAAAGCATCGGAAGACAAAATCCGGTGCTTTTTCATGTTTGGAGGTGATCGCTATGCCTTATGTGGCCCCGGACCAGATTAAGCGCGCCAAACAGATGGATCTGCTGACTTATTTGCAGCATTACGAGCCGCAGGAACTGGTGCACTTTTCCGGCAACGTCTATACCACCCGCACCCATGACAGCTTGAAAATCTCTAACGGGAAGTGGTGCTGGTGGTCCCGCGGCATCGGCGGGCGCTCCGCCCTGGATTATTTAATCAAAGTCCGGGGTATGACGCTTCCCGAAGCGATCATGCGGATAGACGGCCAGGTGACCATCGCACCGCCTGTTCCGTCAAAGGCACGGGAACCCGGCGAGCCGAGAAGGTTGCTGTTGCCGGAGAAAAACAAAAGCAACGACCGCGTGATTGCTTATCTCACCGGGCGCGGCATACACAGCACCTTGATTGATTACTGCATCCAAACCGGAAGGCTGTATGAAAGCCGCTACCGGCACAACGCGGTCTTTGTCGGCTTCGACCGGCAAGGCCTTCCCCGGTACGGTGCGCTCCGGGGCACATCCGGTAGACGGTTTATGGGGGACACCGACGGCAGCGACAAGCACTTCTCCTTCTCTGTTCCGGCAAGAGATAAATCCACAAAGCTGCACCTGTTTGAAAGCGCCATCGACCTTTTGTCCTACGGCACCTTGGAGCTGCTTTCCGGTAAGGATTGGCGGCGGGAAAACTGCCTCTCCCTGGCAGGTATTTACAGGCCGAAAAAGAACATTGAGGAAAGCACCCCGCCTGTCGCTTTGATGCAATACCTCAAGGATTACCCGCAAATAACCGAAATTGCTCTGCATCTGGACAATGACACACCGGGAAGGTTGGCGGCGGAGTCCATCAAAGCCTTCCTTCCCTCCACCTACGCCATTACCGATGAGCCACCCCAGCGCGGAAAGGATTACAACGATTATTTGAAAATAGCGTTAGGGATAAGACGGCCACAGGAAATAGAACGTCTGTAACGAATAAAATAATAGGTAACTATTTTTAAATTAAAAAGGGGAGAATTTGATGCATGATTATCAATGAGAAATGCATATATTGCAACTCCACCGAAAATTTAACAGAATCAGATATCATCACATATGCACTAACAGGAGCTAAACTAAAAAAAAGATTTGTGTGTAAGAAGCATAATAGTTATACGAATGATAAATTTGAAAGTGATTGCGTAAAAAATTGGGACTTTTTTAGAAATCAACTGGGTTTTACAACTAGAGAGGGGAATATAGTAAAATACAAAGGTAATATTGTCATAGATGATATTGTAATAAAAGATGTAAATTTGAGTGATAAAAAAACATTTTATACTAGTCAAATACTTAGTACAACACATAATGGGCACAAGGTGATATTAGGAAATAGTAATCTTTTACGAGATAAACTTAAGATTGAGCCAACTGAAATCGATTCTAATAAGATATCAATGCAATATAAATTTTCTCTTAAAGAATTAATTATTTCAGCAAAAATGAAAAGAACCATTGCTAAAATAGCATACGAATGGTATTGCTACACGCATGATATTAATGGTTATCAAAATCAATATGACGGCATTGTTTCATATATTTTAGAAGGTTGCGAGCAAGAAAGTATTGTTGAGTGTGTCGTCGATGCATATGCATTTATGGTTGCTAATCAGTTATGTGAGATTGGGACTAATAGTATTTATGATTATATTGATAAATTTGGCAATTGCTATGTTGTTTTCAACTTCTGGAATATTGTAATTTACAAAATTAAGATACATCAAAATAATACACCAGTTATTAAAAAAGAAAACTTCATTACAATGGAACGTTATAATGTTGATGGTACTAAGGATCATGTTACTTTTGGAGTATATAGCCTAAATGGAGGATTTGATGTAATTTCTGAATCATGTGACGAGGCATTAAATCGATTATATAATTTATACATAAAAAATCTTGAACTTCTCTCTACGCATACTGTTCTTACAATTTATACGCTCAAATGCATGATAGATGATCTGTTTGATGACATTACAGGTTTAGAGAAAGGAAAATTAACACTTTCAGATTTACTTGAATACGAAGAAAGTAAAAGGATCTTTATAATTCAATTGGCATTACTCTTTAATGAATCATTTAGCTACAATTATGATGAATCATTTAATTCAAATCTTAAAAACTTGCTTAGCTCAGACGAGTATTTTGTTGTAAACAAGGATGAATTAAGTGAGTATGCGAAAAAGATTGTTAAACTATATGAAGATGGACTGCTTATTCAGAACTTAATAAAGGGAATAGACTATTTTTATAATTGCTATGAACATGAAATGAAAAGGATTAATATTTAACTTATATTCATTATCCATAATATAGTCGGTTTCTAATAAAGTCGTCAAAGGCATTGAGAAATCAGCGCCTTTTTCTTTTGCCCAAAATTAAGGAAGGAGGATTTTCCTAACAAGACAACGTGACCACAGGCAGGAGCGATAGGCCTCCTGCTCTTTCTTTTTCGGCTGGTGATATAAGAACAATCGTAACCCACACCCAACACAAGACTGCTGTCTTGTGTTGCAGCAAGCACTGAATTTGGATAGCCAAATTCGCTTGTTAGGGGCTCTCGCCCCTAATACCCCCTTCATACTGCACTCCTATTCATCAAGAAAAGAGGTGCTATGAATGAACGAAACGCAACAAAAGTGGCGGGAGGAATTTCGCGTTCTCATTGAGTGCAAGAACATCCATCCTGCGCGAAAGGAGCCGGAACGATGAGAAAACGGAATATCCAAATTATTGTACGGCTGAACGCCAAAGAACAACAGAATATTGCCAAGCAGGTAAAAAAATCAGGGCTTTCACAGGAAGCATTTATTCGCTCACTTATCAACGGCTATATACCCAAGGAGTTGCCCCCTCCCGACTATTTTGCCATGACGCGGGAGCTGCACGCCATCGGCGGCAACCTGAACCAGATTGCGGCCAAGGCCAATGCCACCGGGCATATTGACAAGACGGTGTTTCAATACGAAGCCAACCGGCTCAGAAAGGCAGTCCAAAATATTATGGAGGCGGTCACAGCGCCGGAAAGGAGAACCGATGGATAAGGAAACACAATTAATAAACCGTATCAACCGAAACTTTATGGACTACAAGGCAAAGATGCTTAAACTGGACGGCCAGAAAATCTTTGAAAAAGCCGAGGAAATCGCCGCCTATACCCAGGCCCACTGGTATTTGACAGTGGATCATCACTATGAACCGGAGGAACTGGATTATTTCCTGCTGCTTCAAAATCCCCTGGAGGTTGTGACCGACCAATACCAAAATGAAGTGCGGTGCGTAAACGACGTGCTTGAACTTGTCGTAATAAATACCTGCGACAAGCGGGAGGCTCTTGCGGATTACCCTTTGATGAAAAAACACGGGGAGCCGGAGCGATGAGCGATGGCAACCACAGCGATATGGGACGTGACCGACCGTCTTGACCGGGTAATCGACTACGCCGCCAATCCTGAAAAAACCGAAAACCCCGATTTTAACAGTCCCGACTTTCAGGGCTTGCGCAAGGTGCTGGATTATACCCAGCAGGATGTCAAGACTGAAAAGCAGTTCTATGTGACCGGCATCAACTGCGACCCGGCCACCGCCTGCCAGCAGATGGGGCGCACAAAGCGGCAATATCAGAAGCCGGACGGCATCCTGGCCTTTCACGGCTACCAGGCCTTCGCGCCGGGGGAGGCCACCCCGGAAACCGCCCACGCCATCGGCGTAAAGCTGGCAAAAGAGCTTTGGGGCAACCGCTTTGAGGTGGTGGTTTCCACCCACCTGGATAAGCAACACCTGCACAATCATTTTGTGTTGAACTCCGTTTCCTTCCGGGACGGCAAGCGGTACTACGATAACAAGGCCGCCTACGCCTTAATGCGCAAAACCTCCGACCGGCTGTGCCGGGAACATGCCCTTTCCGTCATCGAAAACCCGCGGCGCGGCAAGTCCAAGCACTACGCCGAATGGAAAGCCGATCAGGAAGGTAAACCCACCTGGCGGGGCCTAATCCGGGAGGACGTGGACCAAGCCATTGCCGCCGCCATGACCTTCACGCAATTTATCGCCGCCCTGCGCAAACAGGGCTATGAAATCAAAACCGGCGTGAAACACCTGGCGGTGCGTCCTTTAGGCAAGGAGCGGTTTGTTCGGCTGAAAACCCTGGGCGGCGATTACACTGAGGAAGCCATCAAGCAACGCATCCTGCAAAATCGCGCACCTAAGCGGCCCTCTCCCTCCTTGCCGGAGCCGAAGCGAAATCGCTGTACCTTCAAAGGCTCCCTCAAGACGGCGAAAAAGATAACCGGCCTGCAAGCGTTATACTTCCACTACCTCTATAAGATGGGCATCCTGCCCAAGTCCCGCGCGTCCAGTAAAAGAACGCATTTTTTATTGCGCGAGGACCTCCGCTATTTGAATGAACTCACCGCGCAGACCAAGCTGCTCTGCAAAAACCATATTTCCAGCAAGGAGCAACTTGTCGCCTACCGCTCAACCGTGGAGCAGGAAATGAGCGCCTTGTCCGCCCAACGCAAGTCCCTTTACAACCGCATACGCCGGTGCGGGAATGACGGGCAGGTGACGGCCTGTAAGGAGCAAATCGCCGGGCTGACCAGGCAAATCAGCCAGCTTCGCAAGGAAGTGAAGCTCTGCACGGGCATCCTGTCCCGTTCCGATGAGAAAAAAGAAAAGCTTCATCGGGTTAAACAGGAAGAAATCCAACAACGAAAGGAGGCCAAAGCCTATGAACAGCGAAACAGCCGCCGCGGACCAAGTCGTCAACATGAGCCTTAAGGGGATCGAGGTAATAGCCAAAATCTCCGGCGAGGGGGCCAAAAACCTGGCCACCTATTTATATGCCGTTCTCACAGACCAAAAGAAAACCAGAGGGAAAATCCGGCTGGAAGGGCTGTTGCGCAGCGGCAAGGAGCTGAAAGTCTTCGCGGTCAGGAACGAGGACTTGCAGAAATTCACCCAGGAGGCCAAACGCTACGGCGTCCTCTATTGCGCCCTCCGTGACAAAAAGGACACGGACGGCATGTGCGACATCATGGTGCGGGCCGAGGACGCCTCCAAGATCAACCGCATCGTGGAACGCTTCAAGCTTGCCACCGTGGACACCGCCAGCATCAAGAGCGAAATCCAAAAATCCAAAGCCGCCAGGCAGGAGGAAAAAGCGCCCGCCGAAAAGGAAACGCCCGCCGAAAAAAGCGCGGACGATTTTCTGGACGAACTCCTGGCCAAGCCCGAACAGCCGGAGCCGGATCAGGAGCGGACCGACAACCCAAACCCCACCACGGACCCTACGGCGGCGAAGGCGGAGAAATCCCCTCCGTCCGAGCCTACTTACGAGCGCAGCGGGAAAGCCGCCGGGGGTACGAGTGAGCCGGAGCGAAAATCCGTCCGGCAGGAATTAAAGGAAATCCGGGAGGCCCACAGGGAGCAGGCGGAACCCAAGCGCGAACAAGCCAAGGAGCAATCCAAATCCACCGGCCAGTCCGCCAAATCGGGCCAACCGAAATCCAAAACC
The DNA here is from genome assembly GCF_004369245.1 of Pelotomaculum sp. FP. Taxonomy (NCBI): domain Bacteria; kingdom Bacillati; phylum Bacillota; class Clostridia; order Eubacteriales; family Desulfotomaculaceae; genus Pelotomaculum; species Pelotomaculum sp. FP. The sequence goes on from NZ_QFGB01000006.1 coordinate 86,776, forward strand.
AAAAAATCCAAACCGAAAGAGAGGTAAATCCAGATGAGCAATTTCGACGATCTTTTCCGGCAGGAACAAGGCCAATCCCCGCCCATAAGCGACCAGCCCTTCGACAAGGAGGCCTGGGCGCAGAAAAAGCAGGAGCAACGGGAAACGGTGTATGCCCTGATCGACGAAACGGCGACAGCCGTGGCGCAGGACGGAGACACCTTCCAAAAGTATCTGAACGTGCAGAGCCGCTTTGACCGCTACAGTGTTTCCAACGCCCTGCTTATCCTTGCACAGCGGCCCAATGCCACAGTCATTAAAGATTTTGACACCTGGAAGGACCAGGGCGCGTACATCCGCAAGAATGAATCCGGCTTTTACATCATTGAGCCGGGCGAGGAATACCAGCGCCAGGACGGTTCCACCGGCATCAGCTACAACCCCAAAAAGATGTTTGACATTTCCCAAACCGGGAACAGCCGCAAACGGGAAACCGCAGTCTATCCCGACGAGCGCACCCGCATCAAGGCGTTGCTGGCCCACGCTCCCGTGCCCGTCCGCATCAGCGATACGCTGCCAAGCGGCGTGAACGCCCTATACCAGCCGAACACGCGGGAAATCCAAATCCGGCGCGGCCTGGACGCCAATCATATTTTCCGCGCTCTCGCTCAAGAGTTGGCCCAGGCGGAAATGGACAAAGGCGACGGCAGCTACAACCGTTCCGAGTACGGCTTTCACGCCTATTGCGCGTCGTATATGCTCTGCAAGCAGTACGGCGTGGAAACGGACGGCTTTTACCACTTCGAGGGCGTTCCCCAAAGGCTGGAGACTTTGGAGCCGCAGGAGATCCGCGCCGAGCTGACCACCATCAAGGAAGCGGCGGGCGAAATCTCCGGCAGGATGAACCGGACGCTGAACCAGCAGCGGCAGCAAAAACGGCAGGAGCCGGAACGTTAGGAGGGATGGTTCATGAAGGAAGAAGAAAGAGTGCTGACCCTGGACGATTACGAATACGGCGTGGTGGTGAACGCCCTCAATGAACTGCGAAACGACCTGATTAAAGAAGAAAGGCCCACCGACGCCGTGGACGAACTGCTTTTGAAAACCATCGACGCCCCAACCAAAAAGCAGAAACGCAGAGATTTCGATGAACCGCGCTGAAACCGCCAAGAGCAATCTCATCCTCTGGGCGGTTTTTTTAATTCCGGTGGTGTGGGCGGCCTTGCTCACCGCCCCCTCCCTTTCCGGCGGGCTGCCCGAAATCCTGGCAAACCTTACGGCGGCGATGAACGACCCATTCAACATCCGATGGACGGACAATTCGCCCAAATGCGTTTTGCTCTTTGTCGCCGCCTACGGGATGGGTATTGGGATTTACCTGTCCACCAAGCGCAATTACCGGCCCAGGGAGGAACACGGCAGCGCCCGCTGGGGCGGCGCGGCGGCTGTCGATAAGAAATACCGGGACAAAAATCCGCAGAAGAACAAAATCCTGACCCAGAACGTCCGCATCGGGCTGGACGGCAGGAAGCACCGGCGCAACCTAAATGTCCTGGTAGTAGGCGGCAGCGGCTCCGGCAAGACCAGGTTTTACGCGAAACCCAACGTTATGCAGACCAACACCTCTTTTGTAATCCTCGACCCCAAGGGAGAGATTTTACGGGATACCGGAAGCCTGCTCCAAGCCAAGGACTATGACATCAAGGTGCTGGATTTAATCAACATGCATCTCTCTCATTGTTATAACCCTTTCACCTATTTGCAGGACGACAAGGATGTCTTAAAGCTGGTCACCAACCTGATCCGCAACACCACCCCCAAGGGCAGCAACACCAACGACCCCTTTTGGGAACGCTCCGAAACCGCGCTCTTGGAGGCGCTTATTCTCTACCTGCTTTACGAAGCGCCGGAGGATGAGCGAAACTTCCCGATGGTCATGGAGATGATCGCCGCCGCCGAGGTCCGGGAGGAGGACGAAACCTACCAAAGCCCCCTGGACGAACTGTTTGAGCGGCTGGCCATGCGGGAACCGGAACACCTGGCGGTCAAACAGTACAACATCTTCAAGCTGGCGGCGGGAAAGACGGCCAAGTCTATTTTAATCAGCCTGGGCGTCCGGCTGGAGAAATTCAACCTGTCCACCATTGCCGGAATCACCACGGTGGATGAAATGGCCCTGCCCGCCATGGGGGAGAAAAAGACCGCCCTCTTTGCCGTGATCCCCGACAACGACAGCAGTTTCAATTTCATCGTGGGGATGCTCTACACCCAGCTTTTCCAGCAGCTTTACTACCTGGCCGATCATGTTTACGGCGGCAGGCTGCCCCTGCATGTTCATTTCGTGATGGACGAATTTTCTAACGTCGCCCTGCCGGATGAGTTCGACAAGCTCCTTTCCACCATGCGCAGCCGGGAGGTCAGCGTTTCCATCATCCTGCAAAACCTGGCCCAGTTAAAGGCCCTGTTCAAAGACACCTGGGAGTCCATCGTCGGCAACTGCGACGAATTCCTCTACCTGGGCGGCAACGAACAATCCACTCACAAATATGTGTCCGAGCTTTTGGGCAAGGAAACCATCGACTTAAACACCTACGGAAAAAGCTCAGGCAGAAACGGCAATTATTCCACCAATTTTCAGTTGTCGGGCCGGGAGCTTCTCACCCCCGACGAGGTGCGCATGCTGGACAACCGCTACGCCCTACTATTCATCCGGGGCGAACACGCCGTCATGGACGACAAGTACGATATTCTCAAGCACCCGAATTTAAAGCTGACGGTTGACGGCGGCGACCAATCCTACCGGCACGGCACCACGGAACACGCCCTGGACTGGAAAGCCGTGGCTTTAAAGGAAGACGGCGATTACGAGCTGCTTTCCGAGGAAGAACTCGCAAGCCTGTCCCCATCATAAAAACAAGGAGGAATGATCCTGATGAAAATGTTTGGAAAAACCAAAAGGGTTTTTGCCGTTTGCTGCGCGCTGGCGCTGCTGCTGGCCCTTTTCGCTGTCCCCGCTTACGCGGCCGGCGACCCGCTTCAGGTGGTCAACAACCTGTCGGAATTTATCTTCGGGCTGATCCGCGCCATCGGAATGATCCTGCTGGGTTTCGGCATCGTGCAGATCGGCCTGTCGCTGAAATCCCACGACCCAAGCCAGCGCGCCAACGGCTTCCTGACCCTGGCGGGTGGCGTCATCATTACCTTTGCCAAGGAAATCCTTAATCTCATCACGGGAGGTTGATTACCATGTTAAATGACAAAAAAGTCTGACAAAATGACAAATAGTTTGCCAATTAACAAAAAAGATTGCCACTAACGGATTTATCATAGCCGCAATTTGCTTATAGCACAAGGGATTTATCTGTTTTTATTGGCAATCTTTTTTGTAATGCCAACTTCCCAACAAGACAATGGGCAGATACGTCATGCAAAATTGTCAGACTTTTTTGTAAATAATCCAAAGGAAAGAGAGGTATCAGTGACAATCTTTTTTGTCACTGAACATACCATGTTTAACAAATTCCCCATCACTGAAAAAATGCACATTCATTCCCTGGACGGCGAACTGCGGGAAGCTACCATCCTGGGGCGGCTGGGCGACAACGATTATCTTGCCGAGTATAACGGCGTCAGGTGCCATGCCATCTACAACCCCTTTGTCAATCATTTCTATGTGGATGACAAGTATGGTGTCATCAAGGACAAAAACCCCGGCAGGGACGCACCATGCCGGTAATGATCACAGAAGCAAAGCCCGCGTTTCATGCGCGGGCTTTGCCTTGGAAACGAGGTGAGTTTATTTGGAAAGCGGCAACTGGGTGGTTGAGAACCTGAACAACGCCCTGGGAACCTGGAACGAAAAGCTGGCGGAAATCTGGCAGCTTGTCACCCAGTCCCCCACGGAATTCCGCGGCGGCGGCATCTGGCACGTCATTGCCAATATTCACGGCGCGTTGCAGGCCATCGGCCTGGCCCTGTTGGTATTGTTTTTTGTGATCGGCGTGGTCAAGACCTGCGGCAGTTTTGCGGAAGTGAAAAAGCCGGAACACGCCCTGAAGCTGTTCATCCGCTTCGCTTTGGCCAAAGGCGTTGTCACCTACGGGCTGGAGCTGATGATGGCGTTATTTACCATTGCCCAAGGGATCATTTCCACCATCATGAGCAGCGCGGGCTTCGGCACCACCAGCCAAGCCGTTTTGCCGCAGGCCATCGTGCAGGCCGTTGAGGAGTGCAGCTTCTTGGCGAGTATTCCCCTGTGGGCGGTAACGATCATCGGCAGCCTGTTTATTACGGTGCTGTCCTTCATCATGATCTTGGCGGTGTACGGTCGTTTTTTCAAATTGTTCTTATATACCGCCATCGCCCCCGTGCCTCTGGCCTCTTTTGCCGGGGAGCCGAGCCAGAGCATCGGCAAAGCCTTCCTCAAAAGCTATGCCGCCGTCTGCCTGGAGGGGGTCATCATCGTCCTGGCCTGCGTCATCTTTTCCGTCTTTGCGGCCGCCCCGCCGGTGGTGGATGCCAGCGCCAGCGCCGTGACGATGGTGTGGAGCTATATCGGGGAGCTGGTTTTCAACATGCTGATACTGGTCGGCGCGGTGAAGATGGCCGACCGGGTGGTGCGGGAGATGATGGGCCTGTAATAGAAAGAAGGGATTAAAAATTGGATATAAAAACATTGCAATTCAATTGGAAGTATAGGAAGAATCCTATAAAACTGGCTATACAGGTTCAATCTTATCAAATGAACGGCAATCTCTATATCGGATTGTGGTGGAAAAATGGTGGCCGCTTTGAATCATTTACTGACCTGACCGTAAATCTTGGAAAGACGCTAAAACCAAATGAGACTTACGTTAAGACATTCAACGAAAACGAAGGCTTGCTGGATTTTATTTTGAAAAACCAGTTGGGGACGCTTCTGCCGGAAAAAGGATATTCGGGATTTAACGAGTATTTGAAAATCGCTTTTGACATGGAACGCCTTAAAGAGTTTGACCCGGACGGCGTTAAGGAGCATATGGAGTCACACGCCAAAGCGCAAAACAGGTCAGCCAAGAAAAAATCCGAACCGGAGCGGTAAGCCGCAACCACCTTATATGAATGAACGGAGGAAATCACAATGTCATATAACAATGCAATATCAGCCAGCGATCCAAATGCTCTGGAAAAGCTGAGCGCGAAGCTCGAAGCCTGCGAGAAACGGCAGGCGCATATGAAAGAGGTCAACGCCCATTACCGGAAGCTCGGCACTTGCAAGGGCTGCCCCGGGGTATCGGACGAGATGGCCGCGAAAATAGACGCGAAAATCGAACAATCGTCTTATTCCTGGGATAAGCAGCCGTTTTCAAGCTACGAGCTGACCAACAACAATTCCGAGATAAGACGGATCAAGCAGCGTATCAATGAGCTTGAAAAACATCGGGATGTCGGCTTTGTGGGTTGGAAGTTTGAGGGTGGCGAGGCGGTAGTCAACAATGACATCAATCGCCTGCAACTTTTTTTCGACGAGAAGCCGGATAAAGAAAGATGTTCCGTTTTGAAGCGCAAGGGCTTTCATTGGTCGCCGCGAGAGGGCGCGTGGCAGCGGCAGCTTAACGACAATGCCATCTATGCCGTGAACTATATCGATTTTGTCAAGCCGCTTGACGGCAGAAGGCCGACGGACTTGCAGCCGAAAGCCCCGCAGCGGGATACTGGGGCACGGTGATAATAAGTGATGTGGATTATAAAAAGGATACCGGACATGAAAATCCGGTATCCTCACATATCCTTGAACGGAACGCCATCCCCGTAAACAACAGGGTTCCCTGTTCTTGGGTCAAGCAAATCCCTCTGCTCGTTAAACTGAACTTGGTCAAGCGGTACGCCCATCTCTCTGGCTCGGCGGATCTGCCAAGCAACATCATCTTCAAAGAATTTCTCGTCCCGTTTGCGCCGTATCGCCTTTATCAGAGACACAATCCAGCTTAACACGGTCAGGCCGAGCAATGAGAACAGGATGATGTACGCTAAAGTCTCATGTACCACCGCCCACTTGTTCAGCACAGTGCCGAAAAGCAGGAAGCAAAGGACGGGAATCGTCAGCCGGAGCTTTCCTGCCACTTTGAAGATGAAAGAAAGAATGAGCAGTCCCACCGTAAGGCAAAGAGAAATAAGGGCCGCGGCTGCCATAATGGTCACTCCTTTCCACATAATCCGTATATTTCCATTATATCACCCGGCGCAAATATATAAATAAGAGCGGAAAATCGATGTGGTCTTGAACATGAAGGTTAGCAGGAGCATCAGCGGAAGATGAATATAGACGCATGCAGCACAAATAAAACCTCCTTTCTCACACTTGTTATTTTGAAAGGAAGGAAGGATGCAAACGGATTACTTTGGCGCATATTGTTTTTAATTTACCGCTTTTTCCCTAACAATTCTTCAACAGAAATATCCAATGCTTTGGCAATAGCAACGATCTCATAATCCTGGGCAAGACGGTATTGTCCTTCAAGGCGAGAAAGACTCGTCGGGCTGATGTCCAAGCCCACGGTTTGCAGTTTCGCCAGAAAATCCTTCTGCTTCATATTCTTTGCTTTCCGAAGGGCAACAACCTTGGCTCCGATCATGTTTTTGTTGCCGGGCGGGTTCTTTCGTGGTTTCATACCCTCGCACCTCACTGTTCTTCCCATCAATTTTAGGTGAGGGCGCGATGGTTTTAATGCGATTATCGCAGTAAAATAAAAAATAAGTCGATATTCGCAGTAAATTGAAAGGAGTATGACATAAAGATGAAACAAAAATTGGTTGTTTCACGGGATACAAGCACATCAAACTGCATTATGAGTGATAAAGAACACTCCATTTTTATCCAGCTTAAAATCAGGCAAAGGAGATTTCGGCCATGAAAAAGGCATCTCTCAATGACAAGCTGGAAAAAGAGCAAGAAAAACTGCGTAAACTTGGGGAGGAAGTCTTGAAAAACGGTATCCCCCTCACCCAGGATGAGGCGTTTATGGCGCAGAACCGCAAGGTTGACGCCTTGGTAGTCAAGATAATTAAGAAGCAAGAACGGCATAGGAAAAATCAGCAGGAACGATAAGGCAAGCAACCCGATGGCGCTTCGTTAAGAGGCGCTATTTTTTTATGGAGGTGATGATATTTTGGAAGTCAAGATCAACCGGGAAATCCGGGATTATACGGAAAGCATGTTTTTTGGACTGTCCCTGCGGCAGTTCATTTTTTCTGTCCTGGCCGTCATCGTGGCCATCGGCATCTACTTCGGCCTGCGCAGCTTCTTTGGCACGGAAACCGTAAGCTGGATGTGCATTTTGGGGGCCGCTCCTTTTGCCGCCCTCGGTTTTATCAGCTACCACGGCATGACGGCGGAGCAGTTCTTATGGGCTTACATCAAGTCGGAGTTTCTCCTGCCCAAGCGCCTGACTTTTCATCCGACCAACATCTATTACGAAGCCCTGAAGCCCGCCCTGGAAAAACGCGAAAAGGAGGCATGGAAACGCCGTGATTAAAACTCTACAAAAAATCATGAAGCAGGACAAGGAAAGGTTTGTCGTCCCCAAGGGCGTGCAGCAGGCCATCCCCATTCGCGCCATCTGGCCGGAGGGGATTTTTCAGGTAGGGAACAAGTTTTCCCGGACCTTTCGCTTTGAGGACATTAATTACGCCGTGGCCTCCAAGGAGGACAAGGAAGCCATGTTTCTGTCCTATTCGGAGCTTTTGAATTCCTTTGACAGCGGCGCGACCACCAAAATCACGATAAACAACCGCCGCCTGAACAAGACGGACTTTGAAAGCTCCATTCTGATCCCCCTCCGGGAGGACCCCCTGGACGAGTACCGCAGGGAATACAACCGGATGCTGCTGGAGAAGGCCACCGGCGCGAACAGCATCGTGCAGGATAAATACGTCACCGTATCGGTAGCGAAAAAGAACATTGAGGAAGCACGAAACTACTTTTCCCGCATCGGCACGGACCTCATCACCCACTTTTCCCACCTGGGCTCCAAATGCGCGGAGCTGGACGCCACGGACCGCCTGAGAATCCTGCACGACTTTTTCCGCTCTGGCGAGGAAACGTTTTTTCGTTTCGACCTGTCCGAGACCATGCGCAAGGGGCATGATTTCAAGGACTACATCTGCCCCGACACCTTGGAGTTTGAGCGCGACTATTTTCGCATGGGCAACAGGTTCGGGCGCGTTATTTTCCTGCGGGAGTACGCCAGCTTCATTAAGGACAGCATGGTGGCCGAGCTTTGCGACTTAAACCGCAACATGATGTTGTCTTTGGACATCATCCCCATCCCCACCGACGAGGCCGTGCGGGAGGTGGAGAACCGACTGCTGGGCGTGGAAACCAACATCACCAACTGGCAGCGAAGACAGAATCAGAATAACAACTTTTCCGCCGTGGTGCCCTACGACATGGAACAGCAAAGGAAAGAGAGCAAAGAGTTTCTGGACGACCTGACCACCCGCGACCAGCGCATGATGTTCGCCGTTTTGACAATGGTGCATGTGGCGGACAGCAAGGAGCAGCTTGACAGCGACACGGAAACCCTGCTGACCACGGCCCGCAAGCACCTATGCCAATTCTCCCCCCTGACCTGGCAGCAGATGGACGGCCTGAACACGGTATTGCCCTATGGCCTGCGCAAAATCCACGCCATCCGGACGCTGACCACCGAAAGCACGGCGGTGTTTATTCCCTTCCGGGCGCAGGAAATCGCCCACAGCGGCGGCATTTACTACGGGCAGAACGTTATTAGCAAGAACATGATCATTGCCAACCGGAAATTATTGTTGAACGGCAATTCTTTCATATTGGGTGTTTCCGGCTCCGGCAAATCGTTCACGGCCAAGCGGGAAATCGTCAACCAAATGCTTGCCAGCGATGACGACATCATCCTGATCGACCCGGAGCGCGAGTATTCGTCACTTGTAAAGGCGATGGGCGGCGAGATCATCCATATCTCCGCCACCTCTAAAAACCACATCAACGCGATGGATATGAGCAAGGACTACGGCGACGGCGCTAACCCGGTCATCCTGAAATCGGAATTCGTCCTGTCCCTGTGCGAGCAGCTTATCGGCGGGCAGAATCTGGGCGCGAAACAGAAATCCCTGATCGACCGCTGCACGGCCAATGTCTACCGAAAATACCTGCAAAGCAATTTCAAGGGGAAAACGCCCACCTTGCAGGACTTCCATGCCGAGTTACTGAAGCAAGCGGAGCCGGAAGCTCAGGAAATCGCTCTAGCCATCGAGCTTTTTACCTCCGGCAGCCTGAATACCTTTGCCAAGCCCACCAACGTGGACGTGACCAGCCGCCTGATCTGCTACGACATTCTGGATTTGGGCAAGCAGCTTCTCCCCATCGGGATGCTGGTCGTGTTGGACAGCATTTTAAACCGCATCACCCAGAACCGGGCCAAAGGAAAAAACACCTTCATTATTATTGATGAAATATATCTCCTGTTCCAACATGAATACAGCGCCAATTTCCTGTTCACCCTCTGGAAGCGGGTGCGTAAGTACGGCGCATTTTGCACCGGGATCACCCAGAACGTGGACGATCTTTTACAGAGCCACACGGCCCGGACCATGCTGGCCAACAGCGAATTCATTGTCATGCTCAACCAGGCCAGTACCGACCGGATCGAGCTGGCCAAGATCCTGAACATTTCCGACCTGCAACTAAGTTATATCACCAATGTGGACGCGGGCAACGGCCTGATCAAAGTGGGCAGCTCCCTGGTGCCCTTCACCGACCAATTCCCGCGCAACACCAAGCTCTACAACCTGATGACCACCAAGCCGGGCGAACAGGCCCAGGGCTGAATTAAGCCGCCAAGCACCAACGGCTGGCCGTAATTTTCCGGCCAGCCGTTCATTCATGATGTTAAGGAGGCAAACACAATGGAATCTATCCGATTTGCAGACAAAGAGCATAAGGTTTTTTCTGTCAAATGCTTGCCAAAACCCACAATAGCGACGCCTATCATCAGGCGTTTTTTTACGCGATGGGAATCTGCGCGGAAACAAGGCGCAATATCCATACCCTCTTTGATTTCAAGGAGGACGGCATCAGGCCGGAGGGTCTTGCGGCACCCTGGCAGACGGGCGGACCCCGCCGTCTGTGCCGCCTGGCCTTCAACCTCTGGAACGGCTGGACGGAGGAAGGAAAAGAGTGGCTTTCCGCACCCTGCTTTTTTGGAGTCTTCGGATTATCGGGTTGAAATTAGTAAAGCAATTACCAATTATTTGCTGCGCACAATCTTTGTTTATGCGTAGCAAATAATCCTTCTACTCTCGCTTCTTCGTTCAGTTATATAATTCAGTCTTTGTAATCCTCCCTAGGAGGAGAAAACACATCAATTGCCAAAGAATCGTTCAATGCTTTTGCACTATGTAAAACCCCTCCTAGTATAACATAACTATCTAGAGGATTTAGGATCTTAATATCGTCTCCAATCGTTAATTCTATTCTACCGGACACAACAAAGCCAGCTTGTTCTTGAGGATGCGCATGAGCTGGGACTATGGCATCTTTTTCATAAATCATTGTCGTAATCATCATTTCTTTTCCAAAGGCGAGAGTCTGATAAAGAACTCCTTCTACTTTTTCACCTGTAGGCAGATACGGTGTTTTTTTTGGGGCCTCGCTGATATTTTTAAACAAATTTATCACCTCTACTAATTTTTAATATCATTATACAATAGCTTTGCATAACTTCAACTGTATTATTTCGCTCTCGCTTCCCGAGAGTTGAAGATGCTGCACATTTTGGACATACTGCGCAGTACCTTATTTACCCATTATGGGCCTGCAGATTTTTAAATCAATCCAATAATCCGAAATCCCCTTTTTGAAGCCATCCGGCTGCGCTATCCCGAATATTGCCGGAGTTTGGAGCGACCCGCGCCCCGGTTTTCCGAAAAGGCGCGGTAACAATCGGCGAAACTCTGAAAGGAGGTGCGCGTGTTGAAAGAAATCAAGACCAAATCCACCGTCAAGGATATTAAGGTGCTGGACAAAAGCCTCGATGTGACTCGCAGGGCGAAAAACGCCTTTGTCCGCACCAAGGAGCGGACCGAACAGACGCAGCGACCGGAACGTGACAGCTATGTGGAGTATGCCGGGGATAGGGTAAAGGAAAGCGTGGAAACGGTCGGCAATGACACTGTTCACACGATAGGGCGTCAGGGCAAAAAGGCGGTTCAAAAAATTAAGGAACGCCGCAATCCTCCTTCGGACAGCCATCACGCCGATGCTGCCGACGGCCATGCGGCGGAGCAGACCTCCCGTTCCGAAACCGGCAGTCCTCAAACGCGTCGGAGCACCGCTGCCTCTCAAGGAAAGCAGGCTGCCTCGTCCAAGGCTGGAAAAATACCTGAACAGTATCATGCTCCCGTGCAGGCAAGGCAATCGTCCCAGCGAAAAGCCGCCCAAATCAAAGCTAAGGAAAGAGTAAAACGGAAATATACCCTTGCCAAGCCGAACGAATTGGCAAAACGGCGGTTTGTTCAGAGCCGGGCGAAGGCACGGTTTACCCAAAACAGAGAAATTCAGGCGGTGGAAACCAAAACCGCACAGGCTCTCCCAAGTCCCGTGTTCAGATCAAGCGAAAATACAACATGGCGTACCGCCCAAACCAGCATCAGCGACACTGGCCGCACCATCCGGCAATTTGCCCGGTCCGGCAGCAAAGCGGTCAAGGGAACTGCCAAGGGCACCATTAAAACGGCGCAAAAATCGGTTAAGACCGCCGGAAAAACTGCCAAGACCGGTGCAAAAACCTCTCAGACGGTGGCTAAAGCCGCCCCCAAAACCGCACGGGCCACCGCAAAAGCGGCGCAACGGGCAGCGCAGACAGCAAGAGGCACCGCCAAATTCACGATTCATATGGCGAAACTGACCGTCAAAGCTGTCGCCGCGCTGGTCAATGGACTGATCACCCTTGTGGGCGCGGGCGGGGCCGTCCTTGGCCTGTTCCTGATTATTATCACCGTGGCTGCCTTGTTCGCGTCTCCCTTTGGCCTTCTCTTTTCCGACGAAAACAAGGACGCGGAGGTAACGCCCGTCTCCGTGGTGGTACAGGAAGTAAACGAGGAATACAACCAGCGGATAGAGGAAATCAAGAACGACAACACATGGGATACGCTGGATGTTCAGTACGTCGGCACCGGAGGTAGCCGGGGCAATATCTGGATAGACATTCTGTCCGTGTTCGCCGTTAAAACCGCCCTGACCGACGAGGGCATGGATGTCGTCACCATCGACCAGACCCGTATTGACCTCATCCGGGAAGTGTTTTGGGATATGACGGAAATTGATCACTGGATAGAAACCGTGGCGCATACCGACAGCGACGGAGGAACATGGTACGAGCGCGTTCTGCATATCATCATCACCCAGCGAACCGCAGGGGAGCAAGCGGAAGTCTATCGCTTTAACGACGACCAGAGGGAAGTGCTGGAGGACCTTCTGAGCGGCGACTACGACCAGTATTTCATAGCCCTGATCACGGGTTTGAGACACCTGGGGGACGGGACGGAGGTTATTGCGGAGGGCTTTTATATCTGGCCCAGCGCCGCCAGTGACTATGTAACTTCCTTTTTTGGCACCAGGCTGCATCCCATCCTGGGCATTTACAAAACCCACACCGGCATTGACATCGGGGCGGGATATGGAACGGCGATATTGGCTGCCGCGGACGGCGTGGTCACAACCGCCGCTTACGACGCGGGCGGCTACGGAAACTATATCATCATCGACCACGGCAACGGCAATAAGACCCTTTACGCCCACATGAGCCAAATGAGCGCCGGTGTGGGACAAACGGTGACACAGGGCCAAACCATCGGTTTCGTAGGCAGCACGGGATTGTCCACAGGCCCGCATTTGCACTTTGAGGTTTATGTCGGCGGCACCAGGGTTGACCCCCTGCTGTATTTCTCCAATTATACGGCAGCATGGTAAACATTGACTGATTAAAAAAGAAAAGATAACGTGAGCAAATACTTGCCATTTCAGTTCATGCGCAAACAGGATCATCCTCGAATTTTGCGAACCGCTTCAATACACTTTTCATTCGGCGGTTTTGAATCATATAATCAAAGCCGCCGTTTTCCTTTACCTTATTTTACTTTTCTCTCACTTTTCTCTGAATAATGAATATGTAAAGCATGCAATATAAAATGAAGAACAAGCTTAAGGTTTACCCTGCCATGCATGACCTGACCCAGGAGGAATTGGCAAATAAACTGGGCGTTACGCGGGCCACTATTAACGCCATTGAAAAAGGAAGATACGACCCTTCCCTTAGACTAGCTTTCAAAATAGCACGTTTTTTTGAAGTAACAATTGAAACTATTTTTATTGAAGAAAATTTATAGTGCAATTAACTAACGCAGGAACACAATTTTTTTCTCTGATTTTGGATGCAGAAAAGAACGCCGCAAGCATGATGTGTCACGGCGTTTTATACATGAGATTTCTTTAAAAAAGAAAGCGGGAGATTTTATTCCCCCGTTCCTTTGGCTTCCTGTATTCCCTTTGCGGTAGCCGCCATGATAATTAAATCCGCTTCCCCTAATTCGTCAAGCTGACTTTCAAGCTGGCGGCGGCGCGTTGTTTTTTCCACGTCGGTATCTGGAAAAAAAAATTGATCTACCGATATGTGAAATAAGGTGACAAGCTCATAAAAAACCTGAAAGCTTGGGTGCTGCCCTTTGTTTTCAATGGACATAATGTAACGAGGCGCAAGAACCACTTCCTGTGCCAACCGTTCCCGTGTCCAGCCTTTGCTTTCCCGCGCTTTCTTTATGGACTGTCCGAAAGCCGAAAAATCGTATTTATCTTCGTGACGCATTATCATATCACCCTATATCATTTTACAAGCTACATTTCCAAATCTAAACGATGCACAATATTACATTATATACTTTTTCATAGCCTATTCTCGAATGCGCACATAGAACATGAAAATTTTTCCAAAAAAGTATTGACATATTTACCTATGTGTTGTAGATTAATATTGAACTACATAGAATAGGTTAATTAGGATGAAATTTCATGAAGAAAATTCAGCGTATGTCAGATGCAGAAAAGCAGATTATGAACTTTATTTGGAAGACTGGACGCCCTGTTACAACTGCGGAAATCATGCAAAATTTACCGGAAGAAAAAGAATGGAAGCAAAATACGGTGATAACTTTTTTGGCCCGGCTGATGGAAAAAGGGTTTCTCAAAGCCACAAGAATAAGCAAGGCAAATTATTACGAGCCTTGCTTAACGGAACAGGAATACCGAAATTTTGCGACAAAGCAATTTATTGCCGATATTCATAAAGGTTCGGTATTAAGGTTTATAAATACCCTGTGTGATAATGGCGATTTAACAAAGGAAGATATTGAAAACCTTATAAAGCGCCTGAAAGAGTATGTGATGCTATGCTAAAGAATCACGCCCTTTACAAAACTAAGAGGGTGAATAGACTATGTAAATCTAAGATAAATTTTGGACTGCCGAACAGAAAAGCTCCTGCATACCCCCTAACGACAGAGTGTTTTAATAGTCAACCTTTTAAAAAATATTCCAATTGTTTCTTTGTTGATGAAAATAATAAAAGTATTGATACATTAACCTACGGAATTTCCCTTTTCAATTATATAGCAGATAACGGAGGTCGCTCATTTTGAAAAATACTTACGAGAGTCCCTTTAATGCCCGATATGCCAGCAAGGAGATGCAGGAGCTGTTTTCCGGCGATATGAAATACAAGACCTGGAGAAGGCTGTGGATAGCTCTGGCGGAAGCAGAAATGGAATTGGGACTTGGGGTCACACAGGAGCAAATTGATGAATTGAAAAAATTCAAGGATACTATCAACTATGAAGTAGCCGAGAAAAAAGAGAAGGAAGTACGTCATGACGTCATGGCGCATGTACATGCATATGGAGAACAATGCCCCAATGCAAAGGGTATAATCCATCTTGGTGCGACTTCCTGCTATGTAGGCGACAATACAGATATAATCGTAATGACGGAAGCCCTCAAGCTTACCAAGATAAAGCTAGCGGCAGTGATAAAAATTTTGTCGAAATTTGCTTTAAAGTATAAGGACCTACCTACGCTGGGATTTACCCACTACCAGCCTGCTCAGCTTGTGACCGTAGGCAAAAGAGCCTGTTTGTGGATTCAGGATCTTCTGATCGATCTGGAAGATCTGGAATATGTGCTATCCGGAATGAAGCTTCTTGGAAGCAAGGGAACCACCGGAACACAGGCAAGCTTTATGGCCCTCTTTGACGGAGATGGAGAAAAGGTTAAAAAGCTGGAGGAGTTAATTGCCAAAAAAGTCGGCTTTGACAATGTTTATCCTGTGTCCGGTCAGACCTATACCCGCAAACAGGATAGCCGTGTTCTTAATGTTTTGAGCGGCATAGCTCAGAGCGCATATAAATTCAGCAACGATATAAGGCTTCTGCAAGGCATGAAGGAAATAGAAGAGCCTTTTGAATCCAAACAGATAGGTTCATCCGCCATGGCATACAAACGAAATCCCATGCGCTCGGAGAGAATATCCTCTCTTGCCCGGTATGTTATTGTTGACGCCCTGAATCCGGCTATTACAGCCTCCACCCAATGGTTCGAAAGAACCCTCGACGATTCGGCAAACAGGCGTATAAGCGTTCCAGAGGCCTTCCTGGCGGTGGATGCGATTCTCAATATTTATATGAATGTAGCCGACGGCCTTGTGGTTTATCCGAAGGTTATTGAAAAACATGTCATGGAGGAGCTTCCCTTTATGGCTACGGAAAATATACTGATGGAAGCCGTAAAAAGGGGAGGCGACAGGCAGGAACTCCATGAGAGGATAAGAATACATTCCATGGAGGCTGCAAAACAGGTCAAGCTTTTGGGCAATGCCAACGATCTGATTGACAGAATTGCGGGCGATACTGTCTTTGAAATGAGCTTTGATGAAATTATGTCCGTAATGGAAGCAAAGAATTATATCGGCAGGGCGCCGCAGCAGGTAGAGGAATTTGTGAACGAGCACGTTTTACCCGTACTTTCGGGCATTCAAACAGGGAACATAAAAGCAGAACTCAAAGTATGATGCAAGACATTCTAGCGGACTGTGGAGCTTTTTATGTAGATATTTTAGGAGGAAAATTTTGAATTATGAATAAAATTAAGCAAATGTCAGATGCAGAAAAACAGATTATGGAATTCATATGGGCTGTCGGTCACCCTGTAACTACGAGGGAAATCATTTCGAATTTGCCGGAAGATAATAACTGGAAGCAAAGCACTGTTATTACATTTTTGGCTCTGCTGAAGGGAAAAGGGATTCTTAAGGCCACAAGAATAAGCAAGGCCAATTATTACGAGCCTCGCATAACAGAACAGAAAAACCGAAATTTTGAAACAAAGCAATTCATAGAGGATGTCCAATTACTCTTGAACGATTATAAGTATTTATTTCACCAAGGCAATAAAACCGTTGTTTTAGCGGGAGAATAATCATATACATATAAAGATAGGCTAATGTCAGACTAATGCCAAACGGCGGTTTTGAAATAAAAAAATTCAAAGCCGCCGTTTTACTTTTCAAGGAATGGGATTGCGGAGGATATTAAAATCACCTCTTTCCCTCCATGAAGTTACCTGGACCGGCGGCACAAGGAGGATGCCGCCGTGTTTCTTTTCTTTCGACATAATCCGATACCATTCTGCTTATCAAAAAAAGCCTTTATGCCTTATGGGACTATTGCGGTTATGAAGTTACCTACACATATTACACATTAAGATATATAAGCTCCTATGCCCGATTGGATATTTTCCAGTCGGGCTTTTTTGCATTTTTTTGCCAAACGTCATTTGAAAAACGCAACAAACAGCCCTTGCCAGTTGGGATAAAGAGTGAAAGGGAAATAGGGACAAGTTTAATTCCCTCCATTTGGAACAGGAAGGAGGTGAACTCTATGGAGCAATCTTCTTCCAATAACAAGGGAAAAACTGTCCAACATCAGTTTGACAGCTTTTGCAGGAAAGTCCTGAAAGGCGAAGCCAGCAATTACCGCAAAGCACTTGCCCGGCGCTTACAGTACGAAGTGACCTTTTCTGAGCTGTCAGAGAAGGAGTTGAACCAGCTTTATGCTATGGATGAATATGCGACTGATTATTACTTGTTCCAAGTAATGGGCTACGATGTCGAGGTCAAGGACGCGTTGATAGGTGAAGCGTTGGAAGCTCTGCCCGAGGAAAAGCGCAACATTATCCTGCTGTCTTATTTCATGGATATGTCGGATGCGGAAATCGGGGAACTGATGAACCTGGTGCGCACCACAATCTACCGTCATAGGACAAGCTCACTGCAAAAAATCAAAAAGTATATGGAGGGAAAAGCCGATGATGAAAACAAGTCCGAGCTATAAAAATCTGCTGCCTTTTCCCGTCATTGCGGCTGCGGCAGGCGGCAACATCGACGCGATCAATGCCGTGCTAAAACACTACGAAGGGTATATTGCCACGTTGTCCACTAGGCAGCTTTACGACGAAAACGGCAATCCCCATCTGTGTGTAGACCCTGAATTGCGCCGCAGACTGGAAACCAAGCTCATTGCCAAAATCCTTACATTCAAGGTAGCCTAAGCCTTGCCCGTACGGGAATGTGCCCCCTTTCCACCTTCCCGATGCGGGCTTTTCGTGTTTGCCATTCTGCAAAAGTGCATCCATAGACCAATGTGCTTTTGCAGGCTGACAAACGCCTTTAGTTCTTTGAAAAAGAAAGCGCGGAAGATAACGCCGCAGCAGCATAGGGCAAATCGGATACTTTCGGTCTATGCCGAGCCGGACGGCGGGTGCGCCACGACTTCCCCAGGGAACGAGCGATCACCACCCAGGCCGCAAAATGAGCGTGGCAGCTTGTGTGGCGAAGACACATAGACCGGTACAATGATACTTCCGTCCAGCCACAGTCCGAGCGTTAAAAGCGTCGCAGGCAATGGGGATGGCCCGTCAGTATGGGGGGAGGTGAAATTCCTATGAGGACGGTTCGCCGCCGTCCGCCGATAGGCCCATAAAAGATAGAACCGAAACAAAAACGCAGGTCAGGGGTGCGCCGTTTGAGCGAGCGTATATGCACGCCCAATTCAGGGCGCATCCTTTTGCTGCGTGAATTAAAAATAGAATGTAACTGAAAAGGAGGCTGATCTATGGCTAATGTAAAATTGTCACAAGAAAAAGCCTACCGGATCATGCTGAAAAAATACCCCGACGTGCTTGACATCAAGCAAATGTGTGAAATTCTTGGCATTAGCCTTAAGACAGGCTACGGTCTCATACAGGAAAATAAAATCGAGTGTCTCAAGGTTGGGCGAGCATATAGAATCCCCAAGCCTTTTTTATTAAGTTACTTGAGAATCGGTTCGAGCCGTGACAGCCAATAAGATGCTATTTGCACATTTTACGAGCCTTTTTTATTATGTTACACTCATCCTGTCAACGGCAGGTGAGGTGAGCGAGTAATCTGAAAGGAGGAAATGAGGAACATATGGAACTCACCAAAATGCTGAAAATGGTCGGACTGACCGAGGATGAATTTATTGGAGGATTCACGACAACCAAAAAGGGTTATTACTATACCGTTCTCAACCGAAAGGATCAGAACGGAAAGCGTAAACCCCTTTGGATTTCAACCGGGCTTTCTGCCATTGAGGAAAACGAAGCGGAAGCTGAAAGCAAATGCCTGGCGGCCAGAATCCAATATTCCCTTGACTTGAAAAACGGCGTGGCTGATAAGGCTGAGAAAACGCTTGCGCATGAAGAGCCTGATGAAGACAACAGTGTTCAGAATGATTCCGATGCAAACCAATCAGCAAATCCCCTATTTGCGGATTTGCTAAAAGAGTGGCTTGCCTTCAGACACCCGGATAACATTGTTGTGGGCGAAGATTTTAATTTTGATAGGAGAATCAAGCTCAATACCTGGGCCGGATATGCGGATAACATTGAGCGCAACTTATATCCGACCTTCAAGGCATACGGCTGCACGGTCCGGGAGATCACGCCCGATCTGCTCAAAGGACATTACGCTTACCGGCTAAAATCCGGCAAGAAGAAGTCCACGGTTGTAAAGGATTACACCATTATCAACCAGGCATTGAATTATGCCGTCAGCAAAAAGATGATCAGTGTGAATCCGAACAGTGCCATCACCCTGCACAAAATCGAAAAATACAATGCTGCTACGCTCAATGCCGAACAGATGTTGTATTACCTTGAATTTATTGTCGGTGATGTTATTGAAATCCCTATATTACTGGGTGGCTTTTATGGGATGCGGCGTAGTGAGTGCGTTGGGACTAGAGAATGCCAGTTTGATTTCAGGTATAAATTCTTTAGGGCCAATCACACCGTAACCACAGCAAAGATTAACAAAGAAAAGATATATATCCCATCCGACAAGCTCAAAACCGATTTAAGCAACCGTACTTATCCCTTGATCCCTTATGTCGAAGAAAGGATAAAAACAAAAATAGCGGAGAACAAGGAACTGAGAGAACTTTGCGGCAACTCCTACAGCAAGGAATGGCTTGGGTATCTATGCGTTCATCCTTTGGGAGAAATCATTGACCCAGGATATATCACCAACAGGCACGCTGATTTACTCAAAAAAGCCGGATTGCCCCATGTCAGGTTTCATGACCTTCGGCATTCGTGTGTAGGCTTGATGATGGCTAATGAAGTACCGATGGAGCGGATCAAGGATTGGGTTGGCCATAGTGACATTCGGACTACAGTCAACACTTACGGCCATCTGGAATATCAGTCCAAGAAAAAAACAGCCAAGATCATTCAGAAATCGTTGCCGCTTAAAAAGGTAGGAGCTGCTAATCTTTAAGATCAGCAGCCCCATGATGGCGGAGGGTTAGGGATTTGAACCCTAGATACCTTGCGGTATACCGGTTTTCGAGACCGGCTCCTTAAGCCTCTCGGACAACCCTCCGAATTATTAACTATCTAAGCGCCTCGGATAGAATTCGGATAGAACAGCTCAAAAATCCATGTTTATTTGAACTCCGGGGGCAGTAAAAACCGCATAAATACAAGGTTTTCGACTACATGTCTTCCACTTTGCTCACTCGATTTCGAGTGCGGCGCGTTACAGCCACTTCGCTACTCCTCCATGTATAATTATTCAGTTTTTATGCACTCATCACTCGATTTCGAGTCGAGCGCCTTCGGCCAGCCCGGCCACTTCTCCAGTATCTTTTTTCTCCCTTAATTCCCGAAAGAAGCGCCTGATAATTGACCGGCATTCTTCCTCCAGCACCCCTGCTACGACCTCAACCTGGTGGTTGAACCGAGGCTGCCTGACCACGTCGATAACCGAATCCACCGCACCCGCCTTGGGGTCCGCCGCGCCGTAGACCAGGGTCTTGACCCTGAACTGCACCATGGCTCCGGCACACATCGGACATGGCTCAATGGTGGAGTACACCACGGTTCCGTTCAGCCGCCAGTCACCCATGCGGCTAGCCGCCTCCCGCAGGGCCAGCACTTCCGCGTGCGCGGTGCTGTCCTTCAAAAACTCGCGCAGGTTGTGGCCTCTTCCAATAACCTCTCCGTCAAGCACCACAACGGCGCCGATGGGCACCTCTCCCAAAGCATAGGCCTTTTCAGCTTCCGCCAGGGCTTCGCGCATGTAGCCGGCGTGGTCCACCGTATTTCTCCTCTAAGAACAAAATGGTACGCCCACAGGATGCCGATCCCTAAAAGGACCAAGCAATCCGGTACCAAGCGTATCCTCAAAACGTCCACTAAGCATTATAAGTCACATTGTTTGCGATGTCAAGCTGTAACCCGTGTGCAACATGCCTGAAGCCTTCAACATATACCGTGCTAACCGGGAGCTCGAAAACGTTACTGTAAAAACTAGTGAATGAAATTCGCACCAATATTTTGGTCGTTATCTTTCAGGTTAATATTGGTTGTCAACCGCTGGATTTTGGCTTGTCCCAACTATGCCGCTTTGGTTACTTCATGTAGAAGATTCGATATAAAATTACCTGTAAAATAATTATTACCGGTATTAAAACCTTAAACTTTAAATCTTTTGTTTTGTGCCTGAATATTTCCATTCCCAATAATACACCAACAGCCCCGCCTACGATAGCAATTAAAAAGATTCTACTCTCCGGCACCCTGTATTTACCCGCCTGGGCCATTTTTTTATCATACCACATAGTACAAAAACCAATAACATTTATTAACAATATGCTATATAACAGGCTTATCCCCCCACAGTAGATATAAATAGCTTGAACAATCCCTGCATCTATGATAATCATATACCAAACTTTTTGCTATATCCAGCCGGCAGCTATCCTGAAAATATAAATTTTCATTTCTGCTGGCGCCCCCGCAGGCGGCATGGGGGTCTAATGTGACAGATTCCTCCAGACATCAAAGCTGCCTGTTCTACCTCGTAACCTCACCAGGGGACCTACTCCTCAAACCACTATACAACATATTGACCAAAAATAAAAAGGGCTGGCTTAGGACCTGTCCTTTTGTAATATTCGGTTTTGTCATGAAAGAGATCAGAAGGATTTCAGGCTCTAAAGGAATTTATCCTTCGATGAATTGTACCAATTCCTTATTGAATTTTTCAAGCTGATCATAAAACAGAAAATGACCGCAAGAATCAATCGGCACTAGTTTCGCATTTTGGATCCCTTTTTTTTGCGCGATTGCCAATGGGTAAAGACAAACCCTGTCGTTGAGACCGTGAAGAATCAGGGTCGGGACATGAATTGTTTCCAAATCCTTAAATAGGCCTTCCTCATCCAGCCATGTATTGGCAATCGCCGCGGTAGCCCAACTTGAAGCCTGGAGACCCAATTGGAAAATCCAATCGGCGAGGGCAGGGGTAACGTAATTATGGAAAATCATATTACCAAAGCTCCTGAGCATATTAGGGCGGTCATTGTATGTACCTTGTATAATGTCCAGTACCGACTGCTTCGGTAACCCATATGGAAAATAGGGGCGCTGGATTAAGCTGGGGGCTGCCGCCGCGAAAGGAGCAAGTCTGGATACGCCGTGGCCCTGATGTCTGGCCATGTAGCGAATCGCGATCCCTCCACCCGTTGAGTGCCCACCAAGTGTGATATTATTTAATTGCAACGCGTCCACGACGCCACGGACATCATCGGACAATCGGTTGTAGTCATAACCGTCCCATGGCCTGGCTGACAGGCCAAAACCCCGGATATCCATGCCAATGCATCGGTATCCCTGTTTTGGCAGTTGATTGTACTGATACTCGAAAAGATTATGATTCCCGGGCCAGCCGTGGATAAACAGAATGGTCTTGCGGCCTGTCGGATTGATATCCTCCACATAAATGTACACATTGGGTTCTACGTTTACATAATATCCCACGTCAATACCACCATTTTTTTTAGTAATTCATACAGGATACTCATCACGGGGTAAGGAAGTGACGGACTTGGTAAAAATCATGAACTGTGCATGGGAAAATTTTATTTTGTAAATAAAAATTACCCATCCTTATTCTGTTTCCGTTTGGCAAACGAATAAAGGCAGGACACGTTTCAATATTAGGCCACGCAAGCTCCGTTCGACATAATTAAAAAGAATAAAATAAGCCATGTACAAGAATTAAACCTGCACATGGCTTTCCTGAAAAGTTAGGTGAATATAGATGCCAATGCTTTTTACGCAAAATACTTATTTTCTCAGTTTAAAGTTAATATTTTTACTCTTTGCTTTTTCATTGAACCATGATTCTACCATTTTCACTTTATCTTTTTGGGGAATTGTTTCGTCACATTTTTTAATATGTTCTTTTATATCATTTAAATCCGCAAGATCCAGAAGATTGATGGCAATACAAAAAAAGTTCTTTTTTCTGCCATCGTTAAAATTACTGATTAAGTATTCTAAAAATAATATTTTTTCATTAAGCTCCGCTTGATACTGTTCAATCCCGTTGTCAATGGCCTTCTGCATATCATTTATAACATTGCGGTAGGTGATGAACGAATCTTTTTCGCTTGGGCATTTATATCTATTACATGGATAATTTTTGCACAGGAAGCAATACTCAACATCACCATGCTTTTTACTGCACGTAATCACTGCACAGCTTGGGTGTTGCAGATGAAAATCTTTGCCACCGCATCCGGGGCACCTTGTTGTTCCCTCACTTTGATATCTTGGGCAAAGTCCACAGTTAAGACCACATAAAGAAAACAAGGGATATTCTCTTTTATATTCCTTCATGATTTATCACCATTTTCATCTCTTCCTTACACAAAAAATTTATTGTTAGCACACGCACCCATGCACGTCCTGCTTCGATAGCTTTCCGAGGTCGGTTGTCTTTCGGGTACTTCTCCTCGAACTATGGGAATACATGCTCGGTGCAGTCAGTAGCCCAGAGCATCAATATTCTGTGGTCCCGCTTGCTCAGAAGCCTGCGATTGACTTATCATGTTTATAACTGCAGTTTCTTAAAGGGAGCTTATTAAATCAATGTATGTTGAAACTGCATCCAATCTCGCAGACATATATGTAGAGAAAACGACTATACATCGGCTGAATTGCTGCTGCTTAGGGTATTGGACATCGACCCGTACAATGAAGACACCTGTATGGGGCTTATGGGCATTTATGAATTAGCAGGCCGTAAAGGCCGAGCTGTTAAAGTATATTCATCCTTTATTTATAGACTAAAAAAAGACTTAGACATAGGGCCAAGTCCAAACCTTTTAAATGAATATAAGTTCTGAAAATAGGAGGATATTGCATCATCCGTGATCGGTTTACCATAATATGTAATTAACAAGTCATAATAATTATATGGTTATACTAACCAATAGTGGAAACTGAGGTTTACTTCGGTTCATATGTTGTCCAGGGATCAATTAACCGTTCC